>DATFFJ010000105.1:0-6198 GCA_035250065.1 Aeromicrobium sp.
GATCTACCGGCGACTCCACGAGTCGCAGGTCGTGCGGCTGGCTGAAACGCGGCTGCCCACCGAGTTCGGCACCTTCACGGCGCTCGGCTATCGCGACACCGTGAGCGGCGCGGAGCACATCGTCCTGATCTATGGCGATCCGGCGACACCCGGGGCCCTCGTCCGGGTCCATTCGGAGTGCCTCACCGGCGACGTCCTGGGCTCGCGGCGGTGCGACTGCGGCCCCCAGCTCCAGGCATCCATGGCCGCCGTCACCGCAGCCGGTGGCGGAGTCGTCGTCTACCTGCGCGGTCACGAAGGTCGGGGGATTGGCCTCCTGGCCAAACTGCAGGCCTACGCGCTGCAGGACAGGGGGCGCGACACCGTCGAGGCCAATCTGGAGTTGGGGTTCGGTGAAGATGAACGTGACTATGCCGCGGCCGCCCAGATCCTCCGAGATCTCAAGCTGACCGAGGTTCGGCTGCTCACGAACAACCCGGACAAGGCCGTGGGGTTGACGACGTACGGCGTGCGGGTCTCCGAGCGCGTCCCCATCATCATTGAGCCGACCGAGGACAACCTGCGCTACCTGCAGACCAAGGCCGAGCGCATGGGGCACGACCTTCCTGAGCTGCTCAACCCGAACCCGGTGGAGGAGCGAGCGTGAGTGGGAGCGCACACGGTGGCGGGGGAGCGCCCGAGCTGACGGTCGACGGCACCGGCGTACGGGTGGCGATCGTGGCGGCGCGCTGGCACGAGACGGTCATGGATGGCCTGATCGCGGGTGCCCGGACGACACTGCGCGAAGCCGGCGCGACCGACGTCGACGTGATCCGAGCACCCGGTGCTTTCGAGCTTCCGCTCGTCGCACAGGCCTGCGTCACGGGCGGCTACGACGCGATCGTGGCCTTGGGTGTCGTCATCCGCGGAGACACGCCGCACTTCGAGTACGTCTCGTCGGCCGCGACGGACGGGCTGGCGCGGGTCGCCCTCGACGAACGGGTGCCGATCGGGTTCGGCCTGCTGACGTGCGACGACGAGGCGCAGGCTCTGGCCCGCGCCGGACTGCCCGGCAGCTCCGAGGACAAGGGTCGTGAGGCAGCCGAGGCAGCGCTGGCGACGCTGCACATCCTTCGTGCCCTGGGCGAATAGTCGGTCCGGGGAACCGGCAGCGAAGCCCTAGACTTACCGCCCGTGAAGACCTTCGACCAGCTGTTCGCCGAGTTGTCCGAGAAGGCAGTCAACCGGACGGCGGGTTCGCGTACGGTTGCCGAGCTCGATGCCGGCGTGCACACGATCGGCAAGAAGCTGGTCGAGGAGGCCGCGGAATCCTGGATGGCCGCCGAGCACGAGAGCGCCGATCGCACGGCCGAGGAGATCAGCCAGCTGCTGTACCACGCGCAGGTGCTCATGCTCGCCAAGGGAATCGCCCTCGCCGACGTCTACGCCCATCTCTGATCGAAGGACCTCATGCTCACCGTTGCCGTGCCCAACAAGGGCTCACTCGCCGATGCGGCAGCCGAGCTTCTCACCGAAGCCGGCTATCGCCAGCGCCGCGACTCCAAGGACCTTGCGACGATCGACGCCGAGAACGACGTCGAGTTCTTCTACCTGCGCCCGCGCGACATAGCCATCTACGTCGGCGAAGGGACGCTCGACCTCGGCATCACCGGCCGCGACCTCCTGCTGGACTCAGGTGCTCACGCCGAAGAGGCGTTGCAGCTGGGCTTCGGCGCCTCGACGTTCCGGTTTGCCGCGCCGGTGGGCACGATCACGTCGGTCGGCGAGCTCGCCGGCCAGCGCATCGCCACGTCGTATCCCGGCCTGGTCGAAAACTGGCTGGCCGAGCGCGGGATTGAATCCCACGTCGTTCGCCTCGACGGAGCGGTCGAGACGTCGGTCCGCCTCGGCGTCGCCGACGCCATCGCCGATGTGGTCCAAACCGGCACCACGCTCAAGCAGGCCGGCCTGGAGGTGTTCGGGGACCCGATCCTGTCCTCCGAGGCGGTCCTAATCACGAGGTCGGGCCAGTCCGCTGGAGTCGGGTTCGACATTCTCAAGCGGCGACTTGAAAGTGTTCTCGTCGCGCGGACGTACGTGATGATGGACTACGACATCCCGGCCGACGCCGTAGATGCAGCCGTCGAGGTCACACCCGGCATCGAATCGCCGACGATCTCCCCCCTGCGCCGGGAAGGGTGGGTGGCGGTGCGCTCGATGGTGCCGCGGGCGTCGGCACAGCCTGTCATGGACCGGCTCTACGATCTGGGTGCGCGCGGCATCCTGGTGACGGACATCCTGGCGTGCCGGGTGTGACGACGTACCGACCCGGCGGGACGCGGGTGGTCGCCTACGGCGCGGCCGTGGTCATCCTGGTCGTGGCGTGGGCGATCGGTGCTGCCCTGCCCGAGAACATCGTGTTCACCGGATCGCAGATCACGACACTCGTGCTGATCTACCTCGCCATCGTCGTGCTCGTGCACGGCATCGGCCGTAGCTACGTACGGGCCTCCGATGAGGGCCTGGAGATCCGGAACGGCTACCGGCAGCACATGATCCCGTGGGCTGACGTGCGCGGAATCTCGATGCGCCCCGGCGCCCCATGGCCCACGGTCGTCCATGGGGACGATGAGCGCACCGTCTTGTTCGCCTTGCAGGGGACCGACGGCCCGCGTACGCGCAAGGCCATCGACGAGCTCGTGCGACGGATTCCGTGAACGGTCATCAGCGGGGGCTGGCGGCGCCGTCGTTCCCGGACGATGACGGCCTGATCGACCCGCGGCTGGCCGACGCGTTGGGCAACGACGCCCGGGTCCGCGCGGTCTACGGGGAGACTCGCGTCTTCGTGCCGATTGTCGCGATCCTCGGCGAACATGCCACCGATGGTTCGGACAAGAGCGCCGACATGGCGGCCGTGTTCATGACCGGCGCCGACGGTCGCAAGGCGCTGCTCACGTTCTCATCGGTCGCCGCACTGGAGACGTGGAATCCGGTGGCCCGCCCTGTGCCGGTCTGGGGCCGGGAGGCCGCGCAGGCCGCGCTCGATGAGGGCGCGTCCGCCCTGCTGCTCGACGTGGGCACCGCGGATTTCACGGTCTTGGAGCTCCGCTGATACCCTTGCGGGGCGAAGTGGAGGTCACTCCCACCTGCTGAGTTCACGGATTCAGGGGTCAAGCTGACGAGCGGCAGTTTCTCGTCGGCCCTGCTGTGGCCTTCGCTCGAAGCGAATTGACCACAGGAGGATTTATCAGCACGGAGTTGCGCGTCAACGACCGCATTCGCGTCCCCGAGGTTCGCCTCGTCGGACCCGGTGGTGAACAAGTCGGCATCGTCCGCATCGAAGACGCCCTGCGTCTGGCCGCGGAAGCTGACCTCGACCTCGTCGAGGTTGCGCCGACGGCTCGCCCGCCGGTTTGTCGCCTGATGGACTTCGGCAAGTTCAAGTACGAAGCCGCCCAGAAGGCCCGTGAATCGCGTCGGAACCAGACGAACACAGTCATCAAGGAGATGAAGCTCCGCCCGAAGATCGATCCGCACGACTACGACACCAAGAAGGGTCACGTCGTTCGGTTCCTGAAGGCGGGCGACAAGGTCAAGATCACGATCATGTTCCGCGGCCGCGAGCAGCACCGCCCCGAACTCGGGTACCGCTTGCTCCAGAAGCTCGCCGCAGACGTCGAGGATCTCGGCATTGTCGAAGCACATCCCCGGCAGGACGGCCGCAACATGACGATGGTGCTGGGTCCGTTGAAGAAGAAGTCCGAAGCCCAAGCAGAAGTGAAGGCCGAGAAGGAGCGCTCCACCGCCGAGAAGGCAGCCGAGCGCGAGGCCATTGCCGAAGCCGACAAGGCACACAGAGAAGCCCAACACAAGGGTGCGACACCGAAGAAGCCCCGGCGTCGCTCCGAAAACCTCGACCCAGACATGGAGGCGTGAGATGCCGAAGTTCAAGCCGCATTCCGGCATGAAGAAGCGGGTGAAGATCACCGGCCGGGGGAAGCTGCGCCGCGAGCAGACCAACCGTCGTCACCTCCTGGAGCACAAGCCCAGCACCCGGACGCGTCGCCTCGAAGGCACCACCGAGGTGTCGAAAGCGGACACCAAGAAGGTCAAGAAGCTGCTCGGTCTCTGAGCCGGCCCACATTTTTGAAGGAGAACTGAGATGGCACGCGTCAAGCGATCCGTGAACGCGCAGAAGAAGCGCCGCGAGACCCTCGAACGCGCCTCTGGCTACCGCGGCCAGCGCTCGCGCCTGTACCGCAAGGCCAAAGAGCAGGTCACGCACTCGCTGGTCTACAGCTACCGCGACCGCAAGGCCCGGAAGGGTGACTTCCGTCGGCTCTGGATCCAGCGGATCAACGCCGCAGTCCGCGCCGAGGGCATGACGTACAACCGCTTCATCCAGGGTCTGCGGGCTGCTGGTGTCGAGGTTGACCGCAAGAACCTCGCCGAGCTGGCCGTGCTTGAGCCGACCGCGTTCGCAGCGCTCGTCCAGGTGGCCAGGGAAGCGCTCCCCGAGGACGTCAACGCTCCGCGTGGAGACGCAGCCTGAGCGCACGCACCACCAAGCGCCTCGCGAGCCGCAAGCTGCGCGCCAGTACCGGTGAGTTCCTCGCCGAAGGCCCGCAGGCGGTCCGCGAGGCGCTGGCCGTGGGCGCGGCGATCGAGGTGTTCGCGACACCGAGGTTCGACGACTGGCACAGGTCCGCACCGGACGACACGCTCTGGCACGTCGTCGATGATGCGACGGTGGCCGACATCGCTGACGCCGTCACGCCGCAGGGGATCCTGGCGCGCTGTCGAAGTGTCGTGCAGCCGCTCGATGCGCTGCCGGCACACCCGCGCCTCGTGGCCGTCGGGGTCGACGTCCGCGACCCCGGCAACGCCGGCTCGATCATCCGCGTCGCCGATGCCGCCGGCGCTGATGCCGTCGTGTTCGCCGGCGACTCGGTGGACCCGCTGAATCCGAAGGCTGTCCGCGCCACCGTTGGCTCGTTGTTCCACCTGCCCGTCATCGTCGACCGCGACCTGACCGGGGTGGTTGCAGCACTGCGTGAACGTGGTGCACGTCTGCTCGCTGCCGACGGCGCTGGTGAAACGAGCCTCTTCGATGCCGATCTCACGGCGCCGGCGGCATGGCTCTTCGGCAACGAGGCCCACGGGCTGGGCGCATCTGCCGGCATCGCCGACCTTCGTGTCGCCATCCCGATCTACGGCCGCGCTGAGAGCCTCAACCTGGCAACGGCCGCTGCCCTCTGCCTCTACGCCTCGGCGTCGGCACAGCGCCGGTAGCTCACGCAGCGCGGAAGAACTAGTGATTTCGTACTAGATTTCGTCGCGTGGACCTGAATCATTTCCCGGACGGCGTGCTCATCGCCGGCCCGGACGAGCGGGTTCTCTACGCCAACGACCTTCTCCGCGCGATGACCGGGATCGACGACCCGGTCGGCATGCACCTCGACAACGCACTGCCGTTCGACGACCTGAAGGGTCATTCCTGGTTTGACTCGACCGATCCCTACCGGGGCCTCGCCATCCGGACCCGCATCGCCGAGCAGCCATGGTTCTCACCGCACGGCGTTGAGTACCTGGTCTCGGCGCGGATGGCCCGCAATGACGAGGGGGGCGTCGTCCGGGTTGTGGTGACGGTGCGCAACGCCCGCGTGCGCAAGGCGCATGATCGGGAACAGTCTGACCTCGTTGCCACGGTGGCGCACGAGCTCCGTTCGCCGTTGACCGGAATCAAGGGATTCAGCTCGACGCTGCTGACCAAGTGGGATCGGTTCTCCGACGATCAGCGGCAGCTCATGCTGGAGACGATCGACGCCGATGCCGACCGCCTGACCCGGCTCATCACCGAGCTGCTGGACGCCGCCCGGATCGACGCCGGCCGATTGGCGCTCCGCCGCGAGGGAGTGGACATCACCGACCTGCTGTCCCGGCTGCTCACCAGTATCGGCTCCGGCGACGGCCTGGGGGACGTGCTCGACGCCAAACCCGACGTCCCACTGATCTGGGCCGACCGCGACCGGCTCCTGCAGGTGTTCACCAACCTGTTCGAGAACGCCATCCGGCATGGCCTCGGCCTGCGCCGTGTCACGGTGGCGCCGGAGGAGGGCGGTGTCGCTGTCGAGGTCATCGACGAGGGCCCTGGGATCGCCGTCGAGGACCGCACGCGGGTCTTCAGCCGTTTCTGGCGGTCAGGCCCTGGTGCCGGGA
>DATFFJ010000106.1:0-12312 GCA_035250065.1 Aeromicrobium sp.
GGGCGCTGGCGCCGAAGCCGTAGATGCCGAGCCGTCCTCGGGGCGGCAGCTGCGCCCGACGTAGCGCGCGGTAGCCGATGATGCCCGAGCAGAGCAGGGGAGCGGTGCCCACCGGGTCGGCGTCTGGTGGCAGCGGGTACGCCCAGGCCTCGGGCACGACGGCGAACTCGGCGAAGCCGCCGTCGGCGTCCCAGCCGGTGTACTGCGACTGCAGACACAGGTTCTCCCGCCCGGAGCGGCATTGTTCGCACATGCCGCACGTGCGCCGCAGCCATGCAATACCGAGCCGGTCGCCGACGGTGAACCGCGACGCACTCGCGCCGACTTCGACGACCTCGCCCACCACTTCATGCCCTGGCACACGCAGCGGCGCGCGGGCCGGCAGGTCGGCGTCGGCCAGGTGCAGGTCCGTCCGGCACACTCCGCAAGCCAGGACGCGCACCAGCACCTCGTCACTTGCCGGCTGCGGCACCTCGCGCTCGACCTCGGTCAAGCGTCCCAGCCCGCCGCCGTGACCGCTGACCGCCCAAGCTCGCATCGGCGTGATCTCCTGCCGCTCAGCCGCGTGTGGTCACGCCGGCATCGCGTCGCCCGGGAAACCGAGGCATGGCTGCACCTCGCACGTCATCATCCCGGCCTGAACGCACGGGTCCTCGTTCATCAGTGCGCGTGCTTCGTCGGCGGGCACGGTCATGATCGCGACTCCGCACAGCGTGTCGGAGAGGACTGGGCAGAGAACGGCGATGACACCGTCCGCCCGCAGCGACGTCATGCGCCGCTGGTGCTCCAGCTCGATCGCAGCCGCCCCGTCCTGGTGCCGTTTCGGGGCCCATGACAGCAGAGCCACGGTGTAGGGCTGTGCCGTAGCGACCAGTTGCTGAATCTGCTCATCGGTGATGTGCGTGGTCATGCTGCTCCCATCCACTCGACCATGCGGCGGGCGAGCTCCGGTCCCTGATCCTCCTGGATGAAGTGGCCGGCACGGAGCCGGTCGTGGGGCTGGCCCTTCGTGCCGGGGATGTGCTCCTGAAGGGGTCCGTCGCCCTTACCAAGAATTGGGTCCTGCGCGCCGAACAGGGTGAGCACCGGCTTCGTCCACCCGCCGAGCACGTCCCAGGCGGCACGGTTGGCCGGAACCGCGGGGTTCTCCGGGTCAGTCGGGACCAACCGGGGGAAGGCCCGAGCGCCGGCCGTCGACTCCCGGCTGTGGAACGGTGCGTCGTACGCGGCTCTCTCGTCCTTGCTCAGTCTGCGCAGCGAGCCGGTGTCGACGATCCGGCCGATCGGGAAGAGCGGCGACCATCGGGCGAACGCGCGCCATGCGCGGAACGCGATCGGTGCGGGTCGGTCGGCGATCGGCAGGAACCCGTTGGCGATGACCAGGCGAGAGAACCGGTCCGGGTTCTCGGCTGCGATCCGTAGGCCAATCAGTGAACCCCAGTCCTGGCAGAACAGGGTGATGTCGGTGAGGTCGAGCGCGTTCATCCAGTCGGTCACCCAGTCGACGTGGCGCTGGTACGTGTAGTCGCTCAGCGAAGTCGGCTTGTCCGAGCGCCCGAAGCCGACCAGGTCAGGAGCGAGCGCGCGGTATCCGGCGTCGGTGAAGACCGGGATCATGTGCCGGTACAGGTACGACCACGTGGGCTCGCCGTGCAGCATCAGCACGACGGAGCCGTCGGGCGGCCCCTCGTCGACGTAGTGCATCCGCACGTCGCCCCCGACTTGGGTGTAGTGCGGCTCGAAGGGGAAGTCGCGCAGGTTCGCGAAGCGTTCGTCCGGGGTGCGGGTGACGTCCATGGCCCGAGCATGCCACCCGCCGATGAACTGGTCAGGCTTCCTTGTGGCACACCACCTCGAGCAGGAAGCCGTGCGGGTCCTGCCAGAAGGCGGCGTAGTAGCCGGGGTGATACTGCGGGAGCTCCTGCGGCTCCCGGATCGACGTTCCGCCCCTGGACATGGCCCAGGCGTAGACGTCCTCGACGGCTGCTCGCGTCTTGACTATGAAAGCCAGGTGCTGAAGTCCTTCGCTCCGCCGGTCGTAGCCAGGTGCGTCGGCGCCATAGAAGAACAGCATCGTGCCGATCTTCCCGTCTGCGGGCCGGTAGGAGAACTGTCGCTCGTTGTCGAAGAACGGCTCGAAACTGACCTGGGGCATCAGTTCGTCGTAGTACGCCTTCGCGGCACGCAGGTCGTGGACGTTGAGCCCGAGGTGGCCGATCGGCATGGCCCGAACACTACGGGCGAGCTCTACTGCTCCGGCTTGCACACCTCGAACAGCTCGCGGGAGAACGCGGCGTCGTCCTCGCCGTAGGCGCTGATCGTGCCGCCGAGTCGTGCGAAGAACTCGTCGTTGTATCCGATCAGCTGACCCTTGCCGTCCGTGCAGTCGTACACGGCGCCTCGGTCCAGGCCGCCGTCCTCGGTTTGGCAGCCGCTGTAGTCACTCGGAAGCGACTTGCCTGCGACCCAGACTTCGGAGCACTTGGACAGAGCCGCGGCTGACTCCTTGGCGTTGGGTGGCATGAATTCCGAACCGGGTGTGCTGCCGGGGGAGACGGACGTCGCGATGCCCGACGGCCAAGCCGTCGGATCCGCCGGTTCCTTGCTGTCGTCCCCGCCGCACCCGGCAAGAAGGATCAGGCTGACGAGGGTGAGCGCGAGACGCATGCGCCGAGACTAGACGACTGAGTGACCGCGATCACGGCCAAATTCTGCATCGGTCCATAGAATCGACCCATGCTCGACCGGGCGTTGGAACGGGTGTACCGGCGGCTAGGCCGCAAGTACTGGGTCGTGCTCGCGCTGGGCCAAGGCACGGTATCGATCTTCGTGGTCGTGACGTCATTGTTCGGAATCGCGCTCTTCCTGCGTCCATCCTCCGATCACCTGATCCTGCTCACGGTGGTCGGCTCCATATTCACGATCCTCGCAACGTTCGGGTCAACGCTGACGTCGCGACCGGTGTATGACCTGATCGAGGACTGGCACGACGACCCCAATCCGTCGGACGGCAGCACGGTCAAGGCTTGGCGGGCGGCCAGCACACTGATCCTGACGCAGTATCGGACGCGCGGGCCGATCGTGAACTCCGTGATCGTGCTCCCGATCCTCGTCCTCGCCATCGTGCTGCTCGACCTGGGTTGGCTGGGCGCGCTCGCGCTGGTCCTGGCCGTCATCGCCCCAGCGATGTGGGGCACGTTCCTCAGCTACAGCGCGGGGGAGCACCTCGCACGGCCGCTGGTTTCGGAGCTGGCGGCAGCGCTTCCTGTTGAGTTTCCGTTCGCCAAGGCCGGTCTGCCCATCAGCCTGCGGTTGAAGATCTCGTTGCCGGCCTACACAGTCATCTCGGCCATGGCCGCCGCGGCGATCGTGAGCGGCACGCGCGGCGCCTCGGGGCTGATCGTCGCGACCTTGGTCTCTGCTGCGGTCGGCGGCTTGATGGCCACCGAGCTGGCTGTGCTCCTGTGTCGTTCGATCGTGCAACCGATGGAGCGGCTGGGCGAAGGGATGCGAGCGGTGCGCGCCGGCGACTACACGGCTCGTGTTCCTGTCATGTCGGCCGACGAGATCGGCGAGCTCTCCCACGACTTCAACCGCATGGCCAGCGGCCTGGCCGAACGGGAGGAGCTGCGCGACGCGTTCGGCACCTACGTCGACCGGGCGACGGTCGAGCTGATCCTGTCTGGGAAGTTCCCGCCCGAAGGTGTGGAGGTCGACGTCTCAATCCTGTTCACCGACGTTCAGGGCTTCACCTCCTATGCCGAGACCGCCTCGGCCCGGGAGGTCATCCGCTCGCTCAATGAGCAGTTCGAGCTGATGGTGCCCATCATCGAGAGGCACGGCGGTCACGTCGACAAGTTCATCGGCGACGGCATGATGGCCGTTTTCGGTGCTCCCGAGTTCTTCCCCGACCACGCGGACCGTGCGGTCGACGCGGCCATCGAGATTGCCGAGGCACTGCATGGCCAAGACCACCTGCTGCCGGTTGGCATGGGGGTCAACTCGGGCGACGTCGTTGCCGGCTCGGTCGGTGGCGCTGGGCGCCTGAACTTCAGCGTCATCGGCGACGTCGTCAACACGGCGGCTCGCGTGGAGGCAGCGACCCGGGAGACCGGTGACGAGCTCCTGATCGCCGAGGCAACCAAGGAACGGTTGACCCGGCACGACGTGGTGTCCCGAGGGACGATCCCCTTGAAGGGCAAGTCTGAGCCGGTCGAGCTGTTCGCTCTTCAGGCGCTGGCCGGCGACGCAGGCTCCCCGGCCCGAGGTCTGCGCCGGATCCTCACCCGCCGATAGCGGTTCTCGCGGCTCAGACCACGCTGCTGGCCGTCAGTTGACGACGGACCGGAAGCCACGCGGCTGCAAGGACGGCAAGCAGGATGAATCCGGCCAAGACGTCGCCGACAAGGTGCAGATGCTCACCCGGCATGACCACGGCCTGGATCGCCATGAGACCGAAGTGCGCAAAGTTGGCCACCAGCGTGAAGTCGAGGAACAGGTGGTGGCTGAGTGGTTCCTTCGCCGCCCTCCACAGGAACACGCCCCAGACGATGTAGACGATGCTGATCATCTGCTCCTCAGCGTCGCCCGGATCGGCC
This sequence comes from Aeromicrobium sp., assembly GCA_035250065.1. Lineage (GTDB taxonomy): Bacteria > Actinomycetota > Actinomycetes > Propionibacteriales > Nocardioidaceae > Aeromicrobium. The sequence goes on from DATFFJ010000106.1 coordinate 4,599, forward strand.
CAGCCGACCAAGCGGTACAACAGCGCCGGTTCCGTCATCTTCGTCGCCGAGCCGATGAGGGCGAGGACGAAGAACACCACAAAGATTGCTCCGATAATGCGGAGCACATTGCTCAGGAATGCTGTGGACATGGTCTGACCGTAGCCCCGGAAGACCGGCGTTGCCTACGTCAGCACGAGCGCGAACGTCACCGCAGAAACCCCGACCAGCAGCACGGCAGCGGCGACGGCAAGTCGAGGCCACCGCGTAGCAACGCGCTCCAGAACCTGATACAGCAGCGTCAGGCCGAGAATCGCGATGCTCACATGGAGCAGGAGCGCCAGGCTGATACCGAGAATCGCGCCCGCCTTCCAGAACTGGCCCCACGTGAGCGCGAACAGGAACGGCAGCGTCACTCCGGCCGCACCGCCGGCGACGAGCTCAGCGAGTGTGCCCTGTTCACCCATCCACGGCACGGGCGGGATCCAGGCCGGACGGACGTCGAACAGGTCCACCGTTGCCGCGATGCCGAACAGGGCGATGACGAGAAAGGTCACCAGCACGGCCGCGCGGTAGTGCAGCCGGCGCCACCGGCCCCAGTGCGTGCCCCGCGTGTTGAGCATGGTCGCCGCCGTGACAGCGGACCACATCAGCCAGCGGCGGACGATGCCGGTGCCGGTGTCGGCCATCGCGTCGCGAAAGACCCGGTTGGCCTCCACCCGGTCGATGTCGTGCCCGTCGCTCGACAGGTACGACGGCGGCTGGCCGGGCGAGTAGACGAGCCCGTCGTGCAACAGCGCCGCGGGTAGGTGGGCCCCGGTGTTGGGCACGAGCCAGGCGAACAAGGCTGGAACCGATGTGAGATCGGTTTCGAAGCTGTGCAGATCCGCGGGCACCAGAAGCTCGCCGAAAACCCGATCGCGGTAGCCGATCCGGCGCGTCATCCGGAAATCGCGGACATCTCCACCGAACTCGCGGCTGAGCACGATCACCGGCGGTCGTTCCGGCACGGGTGGGGTGCTGGCTGTGCCGCCGTCGTAGAAGCGCCGTGTCTGTCCGTCGATGGGCGTGTCCACGCTGCCAGCGTCGCACGGCATGCGGTTGCCTTGAAGAATCGGCCGACCTGGTGTCGTATCGAGGTACGCCCGTTCGTAGCAACACTGAAAGCGGCCAACGGGGGCCGCCGCGAATCAGAGGAGCATGAAATGGCCAAGTACCTGATGTCCGTGTTCGGACCGGAGTCTGACTACGACAAGGACAACTGGGGCTACGAATCCGAAGAGCAGATGCAGCAGTCGTTCGCTGACACCGAGGCGTTCAACAAGAAGCTGCAGGAGCAGGGCTACTTCGTCTTCGCCGACGGACTTGAGCGGCCCAGCGCGGCCACGGTCGTGGACGGGATGGGCGAGAAGCCGATCTTCACCGATGGGCCGTTCGCTGAGACCAAGGAGTACATCGCCGGGTTCTGGATCGTCGACGTCCCGAGCGACGAGGTCGCCCGCCAGCTCGCCGCCGAGGCGTCCAAGGCCTGCCTCGGCAAGGTCGAACTGCGTCCGATCATGGCCGGGCCGGAGTAGGCCGGCTGGCCGTCAGCCGGACTTGCGGCGGTGCACCCGCTTGCCGGCGCCGAGGACTTCAGGGCCGTGAACCTTCTCGGCTTCCTCGGCGCCGTCAGCTGAGTTGTGCGTGGTTTCCTGCTTCTTCTCGAGGGCTTCGCGCATCTTGGCCTTGATGTCGTCGTTGCTCATCCCGACACGGTACGTGACTCAGCACTCAACGACGTTGAGCGCGAGCCCACCGCGGGCGGTCTCCTTGTACTTGTCCTTCATGTCCGCGCCGGTCTCGCGCATCGTCTTCACCGCCTTGTCCAGCGAGACGTAGTGAGAGCCGTCGCCGTGAATGGCCATGCGAGCCGCCGTTATGGCCTGGATGGCGCCCACCGCGTTGCGCTCGATGCACGGAATCTGCACGAGGCCACCGACCGGATCGCAGGTCAGGCCGAGATGGTGCTCGATCCCGATTTCTGCGGCGTTCTCGACTTGGGCCGGGATGCCGCCGAGCACCTCGGCCAAGCCGGCGGCCGCCATGGCGCAGGCCGAGCCCACCTCGCCCTGGCATCCGACTTCGGCGCCGCTGATGGACGCATTCGCCTTGATGATCATGGCGATGCCGGCAGCAACCAGCAGGAACCGAACCACTCCGTCGTCGTTCGAACCGGGGACGGAATCGACGTAGTACCTCAGCACCGCCGGGATGATCCCGGCCGCCCCATTGGTCGGGGCAGTGACGACGCGACCGCCGGCCGCGTTCTCCTCGTTGACGGCCAGGGCGTGGGCGGTGACCCAGTCCATCTGGTCCAGCGGGTCGCCGCTGCCGGCTCGCTGGGTGAGCGCCTGATGCAGCGTCGCGGCACGGCGCCGCACCTTGAGCCCACCTGGCAGGACGCCTTCGGCGTGGACGCCGCGTTCAATGCAGTCAGACATCGCCGCCCAGATGTTGAGCAGCCCGGTCCGGATCTCCTCGTCCGTGCGCCAGGTTCGCTCATTGGCCCAGACCAGTTCGCTGACCGACAGTCCGGCGTCGTGCGCGTACGCCAGCATCGCGTCGCCCGTGGTGAAGGGGTAGGGGACCGGGGTCGTGTCCTCAACAAGCTTCGCGTCGCCGGACACGTCGGTCCCATTGAGCACGAAGCCCCCGCCGATCGAGAAGTACGTGCGTTCCACCAGCACGGTGCCTGCGTCGTCGCGTGCCTCGAATGTCATGGCGTTGGAATGGATGGGGGAGGCCCGGCGACGGTGCAGGACGATGTCCTCCTCAAGGTCGAACGGGATCGGGTGCTGACCGGCGAGCTCGAGCCTGTTCGACGTCCGGACGCGCTGAACGACGTCGGGAGTGAGGCTGGGATCGACCGTGTCGGGCTCCCGTCCCATCAGTCCCAAGACCAGTGCCGGTACGCTCCCGTGCCCGTGGCCGGTGGCACCGAGCGAGCCGAAGAGTTCGATGTGCACCGACGCCGTCACGTCCAGGTGGCCTGCCTCGCGCAACGCGTCGACAAACCGCTTGGCAGCAACCATCGGTCCCACGGTGTGGGAGCTCGATGGGCCGATGCCAATCTTGAACAGATCAAACGCGGACAACGCCACGTCTTCATCGTAAAAGGTCTAGGTTCAGGCCATTGACGGACTACACCAGTGCGCCCGGATCGTCCGGAACGTCGACTGCCGCCTCGCGCAGCGCCTCGATCGGGATGAAGTCGAGCGCGCGGGCGCTGGTGGAAGCCAGCACCACCGGCCCGACAACGCCGGCGTCGTACGACATCCGCCATCGGCCGGCGACGACACACCAGCGATCGCCGGGCTGCAGGCCGGGGAACTGGAACTCGGGCCGCGGCGTGATCAGGTCGTTGCCGATCTCGCGCTGGTGCTCGAGGAACTCCGCCGTCACGACCGTGCACACCGCGTGCTGACCGACGTCGCCGCAGGTGCAGCTGCCGTCACGGAAGAACCCCGTCATCGGATCAGTGCCACAGGGCTGCAGCGGCTCGCCGAGAACGTTGAGGTCGGTCATGGGATGCAGGCTACGGCTGCGCCGTCTCGCGCTCATAGCGCAGCAGCAGCGCGGCGAGCTCGCTCGGGCAGGCGAGCGCCGGCAGGTGGCCGCTGTCGATCTCCTCGGGCTCGATGCCCAGCCGTTCGCGGACGACGCGGCGCTGGAAGTCCGGCGGGAAGAACCGGTCCTGGGTCGGCAGCACGAAGCGAGTGGGAACGTCCGGCCATGCCGCAAGGGGCCACGGAGTGGTGAATGGCGTGCCCGACTGGTCCATGACGTGATCCCACCCCTGTTCGACGATCGCGGGATCGACGTCGTGCAGGAACTCGGCGACCTCGTCGAAAGGCCCGTCGATGTCGCGACCGTCGCGTTGGGCCTGCTCGCGCCGGGCGGCGCCCGACCCGGTATTCCCCCACCATTCATTACCGGTCTCACCCGGCATGGGCACCATCGCGGCAACCAGGACGATGAGCCTCGTCGCCGGCACCCGGGCGGCGACCAGCGGCGCGACAAAGCCGGCCATCGATTGGCCCACCACGACGACATCCTCGCGGCCGGCGACGGCGTTGACGACGATGTCGGCGTAGTCGCTGAGGCCGGCCGAGTCGTCGCTGCACGGCAAATCGACCGCAATGGTTTCGTGGCCTGCGGTCTGCAACTCCGGCTCAACGAGGTGCCAGTACCACCCGTCAGATCCGGCACCGTGAATGAGTGCGAAGGTCGTCATGCCGGTGGCCCGTCGGAAATGACGCCACGGACGAGATCGACGGTCGTGCCATGCGCTTCGAAGTTCGTGAGGCACCAGGTCGCGCCGGCCGCACGGTACGGAGCCGGGTCAGTCTTCGGACTGACTTCGACGGCGATGTCGAATGGTGCGGCTCCTGCCGGCCGCAGCCCGAGCACCGTGTCGACGGCGGCGGCGAGTTCGTCGGGGCCACTGAGGTTGACCGGAAAGAACCCGTCGTGGCGAGCGGCTCGCCGCATCGGCCGCGTCCGGCCCGGGAGCCCGGCGATCCAGATGGGCACGCCAGGGCGTTGCACCGGGCGTGGAAGGAATGCGACGTCGTCGACGACGTGATGCGTACCGCGGTGCTGTACCGGCTCGCCGCTCCACGCGGTGCGAAGGATTTCGAGCGTCTCGTCGGTCATCGCGGCCCTGGTCGCGTCCTCGGTCTCCTCGCCAAAGCGGGAGAACTCCTCACCGAACTGATCGCTCCCGATCCCGATGCCGAGGACAAGGCGACCGTCGCTGAGCTGGTCGAGCGTGGCCGTCTCGCGCGCGAGCTTGGCCGGGCGCCGCCGTCCGGGCGGCGTCACCATCGGGCCCAGCCGAATGCGGTCGGTGGCGGCCGCGACGGCCGCGAGGACGATCCACGGGTCGGCGGCTGCGCGGACGGGTTCACGCCAACGGATGTGGTCCCAGACGAAGAAGCCGTCCCAGCCCGCGGATTCAGCCTCCACCGCAAGCTGGACGACGGCATGTGGATCGGCGAGCTCGTCGAACAACGGCACCCACACCGCCGAACGGGTGATTGGCGCCGTGTGGCCGGTAGTCACCCGCACGAGGCTAGTCGTCGTCGGTGCTCACGCGCTCCTCGAGACCGACGGCCGCACGGAGCTCCTTGGCATGGCCTCCCACGTCGTCGCCCTCTGGGCCTTCGACCACCACCGCCAGTGCTGCGGCGAGCGCGTCGACCTTTCGATGGAGCGCATCCTCGGAGCGTCGGTCGTGATTGGCCATGAGGGCGACGATGAACAGTGTCACGATCTCGGCCGGAAGGACGTACGCGATATACCAGTGGTCCAGGCTGTGAAGGAGGAAGTAGCTCGGCGCCCACAACGCTGTGATGACCACCAGCGTCATGAAGAAGGCGTCGCGCGAGACCACATCCTGCGCACGGGCGGCAAGTTCGTCGAACCAGCCCCGATGTTCGTCGATCTCCGATGGTTTCGGATGTTCCTGAGTTTCACTCACGAGCCGCACGCTACGGCAGGGGTGCGGTGGTCCCTTTCCGGACTAGCCTCGCGGCCATGGGACGTTTTCGCCTGGGGGCCCAGTCACTAAGCCTCGCATTCGCCGTCAGTCTGAGCCTTGCCGCGTGCGGTGGCTCCGAGAAGTCCCCGTCGCCTGACGGCGCCGCCACGCAGGACGCGCCACCGTCGGCATCCGCCGAGCTTTCCCAGAGCAACTTCGCAGACGACGTCTTCAGCGCCATCGAGAAGGCCGGCTCGGCGAAGATCCACTTCGAAAGCGGTACCGGCGGCAAGAAGTTCATCGGTGAAGGTGAGGTCGAATACGGCGACGAGCTGGCCGTGCGCATGACCATGCCAAACCCGGCCGGAGGAAGTGGCAAGCAGGAGATGCTGCTCATCGGCGACACGGTGTACATGGGTATGGGTGACCGCTACATGTCGATGTCGATGGACGCGATGCGCAGCTCAGGCATGCCTGACATGTCTGCCAGCCTCGACCCGAAGGCGCAGAAGGACGCCTTCGAGGCGGCGATCACCGACTTCAAGCAATCCGGCGAGCCAGAGACGCTCGACGGAGTCCAGGCGACGCCGTACGTCATCACCCTCGACCCCAAGAAGGCCCCGGAGACCTTCGGCAGCGTGGTGACCGAGCCGTTGACGTTCACGTACTTCGTCGGGCCCGACAACCTGCCGCGCAAGATGGTCTACGAGGACAAGAATGGCGAGTTCGTCGCCACCTACACCGACTGGGGAGCCGATGTGGACATCGAAGCACCGCCGGCCGACAAGGTCATGCAGGGGATGCGCTGAGGTTTCGACCGCCCGCTACTGCGGGCGGTTCCACTCGATCCAGCCGGTCCCGGTGCGTCCGTCGTTCGTCGTGACGCGTGCCATCGCCCGCGGGAAGTGGGACACGCGACCGTCGGGCGAGTCCAGTCGCAGCGCGCCGAAGGCCAGCGGCTCGACCTGGATGCGCAGGTCGTCTGGGCCGATCGTCATCTCCGAGGAGGTGATGAGGCCGTTGTCGGCGATGTCCTCGGACATCTGCACTGAAGTGATCTCGCCGATCACGTCGCCGGACTGCACGTACCCGACGCCGTAGCCCGGCATGGTCGGGATCCCCACCGCGTGGGTGTGCGTCCCGTCCTCGAGGTGGAACGCACTCCACATCCACCCGACCGCGAACCAGTCCCGCTGTCCCCAGGAGTGGTCACGCTGCCCCGGTCCCTCAAAGGCGATCTCCTCGTCACCCACGCGCACGGTGCCGGTGACGCGGCAGGGAATCTCATATCGCGTCGACCGTCGCCACTGATATGGGACACCGTCGGTCTCCCACGTGAGGTCGAAGGCGATGTCCACCGGCTCGCCGGGCTCGCCGCGGAGCGGTGCCGACTCATCGGAGTGTGTCTCGCCCATGCCAATCAGGGCCACCCGGAAGCGCATGAGGGGCTCCTCGCAGTGGTGCTGAAGGTGCAGGCCGTCGATCGCGATCCGCTGGAGATCGTCGTCGGCCGGGGGGAGTGGTGCATCTGACCGGGCGATCATCACGGCCGGACGGCCCGGCCCGACGATGGCCGCAGTGATGAGCGCGACATCCTGATTTGGGAGGCGTCCCAGGCGGGTGTAGACACCGATTGTGCCGTCGTCGGAGACGGCGTCGAAGTACCAGCTTTCGTTCCAGAGGTCCTCGGCTCCGGGCTCGTGCCGGGCTTCGTCCACCGGCTCGGGACGCAGGAGCTCGCTCATGAACGTCACCCTAGTGACGCTCGAATGACCACGAGGAAGATGCGTGTTTGAGCCCAGCCTGCGCTCCCCGCCTCCTATGATCACGCGGAGGAAGCGAGAGGGAGTTCATGCTGGGTCTCATCAACGCCACCGATCCGGTGAGCGGTTCCGCGGACGACGCCATTCCATCGGTCGGCTGGAGTGGCTTCAACGACTACGGCGGCATGGTGAACGAGCTCTCGGCTCTGGTGCTCGCGACGCTGTTGGCCATGATCATCGCGTTCCACCCCACGACGCGACGGACGGTCGACACGATCGAGGAGGCCGAGCTCCCGAAGGTTGCCATCATGTACGCGCTGGTGGGAGCGCTCGTCGGCGTTGCCGTGCTGCAGTTCGGCATGGTCATTGGCTTCGTGGTCTTCGGCCTCGGCGGCCTGATGCGCTTCCGCACCGAGACGGCCTCGACCCGCGATACCGGACGCCTGAT
>DATFFJ010000107.1:0-3738 GCA_035250065.1 Aeromicrobium sp.
CATCTACAGCGACGAGCAGGTGGCCGGCTGGGCCAAGGTGACCGAAGCCGTGCACGCCGAGGGCGGCGCCATGGCGGCACAGCTGTGGCACGTCGGACGGGTCTCGCACGAGTCGTTCCACGGCGGTGAGCTGCCGGTCTCGGCATCGGCCGAGCCATTTCGGAACCGCACGACGATTCGCGGCGAGGACGGCCAGCCCACGCGGGTGAACTGCCCCACGCCGCGGGCATTGACGGTGGACGAGATCGCCGACACGGTGGCGGATTACGGTCGGGCGGCCGAGAACGCCCGCACCGCCGGCTTCGACCTGGTCGAGCTCCACGGTGCGCACGGGTATCTGCTGCACCAGTTTCTCAGTGAGTCGAGCAATCACCGTGACGACGCATACGGCGGATCGCAGGAGAACCGGGCGCGCATCGTCCTGGAGGCCGTTGACGCGGTGATCGGCGCATGGGAGCCGTCCCGCGCGGGCATCCGCATCTCACCGTTCGGCACGTTCAACGGGCTCGAAGACGGCGACGAAGCCATGGCGCTCCATCTCGCCGCGGAGTTCGCCGCCCGAAGCCTCGGCTTCCTGCACTTGTCCGAGCCCGACTGGGCCGGCGGCCCGAAGGTCGAGGACGACTTTCGCCGCCGCCTACGCGACACCTACGACGGCGTCATCATCGGCGCCGGCAACTACACCGTGGAGAAGGCCGAGCGCCTACTCGAAGCCGGTCTCATCGACGCTGCGGCCTTCGGGCGCTCCTTCCTTGCCAACCCGGACCTTCCCGAGCGTCTCCGCGTGGGCGCTGAACTCAACCCGCCCCATGCGGCGACGTTCTATGGCGGCGGTGAAGCCGGCTACACCGATTACCCGACGCTGGAGGGCTGACTGCGGAGGAGCGAGCGTCCGCTGGCAGGGTGGCCGTATGCATGACGGTGGGAGCAGGGAGCGTCCGGCGATCTTCTTCGACGACGCCGCCGAGTTCCGCGCCTGGTTGGAGGAGAACCATGCCGACGCGACCGAGCTCTGGATGGGGCTGTACAAGAAGCACGTCTCACCGCGCGGCCTGACTTGGGAGGACGCGGTTCCCGAGGCGTTGTGCTTCGGGTGGATCGACTCCCGGGCCGAGCGCATCGACGACGACGCCGTCCGTCAACGCTGGACGCCGCGTCGCCGGACGAGCGTGTGGAGTCAGGTCAACATCGATCTGGTGGCGAAGCTGACCGAGGAGGGTCGGATGCGGCCGGCCGGGCTGGCAGCGTTCGCCCACCGGAAACCGGAGCGCTCTGGCATCTACGCCTACGAGAACACGGACCGCGAACTGGCGGCCGAGTACACGAGCCTGCTGGAGGCCAACCCCCGCGCGGCGCACTTCTGGTCCGCGGCCACGCCGTCTTACCGCAAGGTCGCCACGAACTGGGTCATGTCGGCGAAGCAGGAGGCGACCCGGGCACGGCGGATGGCCGAACTCGTCGACGACTGCGCCGCCGGCCGACTGATCAAACCGCAGCGTTACGGCGCTGAGCCAGTCTGGGTCGGTCGGATACGCGCCGCGCTCGAGGAGATCTAGGGATTCCTCAATTCACTTCGTGCGCGCGGAGAACGCCGCAGCAGCTCCGTAGAGCTTGTACAGCGCGTACGAGCCCGACTCGAAGGTGCTGCACCGGTCATCCAGGAACTGGATGGCGCGCGCGTCGGACATGGTGGCGCCGTAACCGACCGCCTTCGTGCCGTCCGCCCGGCCGCCGGCGAAGTCGCGGATGCGCTGCACCATGCCGAGCTGTTCCTCGTCGTCCGCGCTCCGCCACCAACTGCAGGTGTAGGTGCCGAGCGGGCCCTCGGTGGACGCCTTGGCCGTGGAAGGCGCCGGCGGCGGCTTGAGCATCGCCAGCGTCTCGTCGCTGGGCAGCTTCAGGGCGCTCAACAGCGGCGAGCAGGTGCGCGAGATCAGGCCCTGGGCGCAGATGGACGCGAAGACGGACAGCTGCTCTTCCTTCAGGATGGGCAGGACCGTCTGCCCGGTGGGTGGCTCCGGCGTCGTCGTCCAGTTGCAGATGTCGCCATTGCCGGCCGGATACCCCGAGATAGTGAACCCGGCAAGGCAGGCGACAAGTTCCGCCTCGTTCAGTGGGTCGCCCAAGCCGATGCTGGTGGCGGGCAGTGTGCCGTTCACGCAGTTGGGCAGCAGTAGCGGCGAGGTTGTCACCTTCTTCCCCGGTGCGGCCTTGTTGCCCCACCAGCAGTTGCCGGTATTACCCGGGAACGCGTCCCACCAGAAGTCGACTCCATTCGGCTTGACCTTGCCGTCTGGCGCGACGCCCATGATGTTGTTGTACTGGCGGTTGCCGAACGAGGTGGACACGGCCAGCGGGTTGCAGCCCGGGACCGGCGTGCTGCTGCCGATCGGCTCGGGCCCGCACACCGTCGCGTCAGGCACGGCAAACAGCATCGTCCCTCGACGCCAGTTGTCGTAGAACCGGTTGTCGCGCACGATGTTGTCGTTGCCGCCGGCCAGCCACAGGCCGGTGCCCACGGGTGCTGGGATGAACGGCTCGACGTCAGAGTCCTCGTCGAACACGTTGAAGTTGTTGCTGTAGAAGTTGTTCTTCTCGACCACGTTGCCGAACTGCGGGAAGCCCGGGTGGCCCGGCGCGGTGAACACGTCGGTCGTATAGCCGAGAGAGTTGTCGTAGAAGTTGTTCTCCGTGATCAACGTGCCGTGGCTGTTCGTGCCGGAGAAGCCACCGGTGTTGTGGCGGCTGTCGCACCAGCGGAACACCTGGCTGAACCGCTCCGTCGGGTAGAACGGCTTGTAGCGCTTGGCCGTGGTGGAGTCGGCGCCTGAACCGGGGTAGAGGCCCGAGTCGCCATGGCCGGCGGCGTCGCAGTTCTGGACCAGGCCGTGATCGCCGACAAACGTCAGGACGCCGTAACCGCCGGCGTAATACACCTTGAACCGGTCGAGCACGTAGCCGTCGGTCTCCAGGACGTAGATGTCGTGCTCGTTCGCGTGGCGCACGGTCACGTTGCGAAGCACGAAACCGTCGGCCCGGTCGACGAAGATGCCCACGTGCTTGGCGTGGCCGACGGCCGACGGCCCGCCATTGCCTGCCGCTTCGTCACCGACTTCGACGATGACGTCGTCCGCGCTGACGCCTGAGCCCTCCAGCTGGAGGTTGCACCGAATGCATTCGCCCGCGTTCGGCACACCATGGCGGTCCACCCGTGGGGTGTCCGGCAGCGGGCCGGTGTCCGAGCCGCGCCCGATCACCGCGATCAGGTTGGCGTCGTTCGGGCAGTGGATCTGGTATTCGTGCGTCAGCGCGCCGGGATCGCCGCTTTCGGCGACCATCTCGTACTGATCGCAAGACGGATCGTTCGTGGGCTTCGCCCGCGCCGTGGGCTCCTTGTACAGGCCGGGCATGACAACCACACGGTCGTTGTTTCCAGACGCCGTGACCGCTGGCTGGATCTCGTCGTACTTGCATTTGGCGAAGAGCTGAGTGTTGACCTTCAGGAGCTCCTTTGCCTCGTCGTCGCTCAAGCTGCGGTGATCAGTCGGGCGGATGTCGTAGCCATCCTCCTCGGCTTTGGCGATCGACGCCTTGACGCGGTCGAGCGAATCCGGCTGACAGACGATCCGCGTGTCGCCTGGCTGGGAGGCATCGAGTGCCGAGCCCAGTGTTCGGACCGTCGGTACCTCGCCACCCGCGCAGGGCTCGACCGTGCAGTCGGGCTTCGGGTCAGGCCAG
>DATFFJ010000108.1:0-3475 GCA_035250065.1 Aeromicrobium sp.
AATGCCAAGACTGCGTCGCTGTTCGCGCGTCTCCTCGGCGTTCCGGTGGCGGCCGGCAGCAAGCAGCGCCAAGCCGACGACAAGGTCGTCATCGACGCCATCGTCGGTGATGTGCGCGGCAAGCGTGCCATCGTCCTCGACGACGAGATCGCCACCGGCGGCTCGATCGTCGAGCTGCTGAACAAGCTCGAGGACGAGGGGTGCCTGGAGGCCTCCGTCGCCTGCACACACGGACTGTTCACCGGCAAGGCCGTGGAGCGACTGCGTGATCACCCGTCCATCACTGAGGTGGTGACGACCGACACGGTCCCCGCCCCGGCGGACTGGCCAGAACTGCAGGTCCGGACCGTTTCGCGCCTGTTCGCCGAGGCGATCGCGCGCATCCATGCTGGTGAGTCGGTGTCGAGCCTCTTCGATGGTGTCGACCCGGCCCACGCCCCGCCCCAACCGAAACTGCCGCTGTGAGCAGCACGGCGAAGGACGCTCCGATCGGCATCTTCGATTCGGGGTTCGGTGGATTGACTGTGGCTCGCGCGGTGATGGACTTGCTGCCGCATGAGTCGGTGCTCTACCTCGGTGACACCGCACGTCAGCCCTACGGCCCGAAGCCCATCTCGGAGGTCCGTGAGTACGCGCTCGACTGTCTGGACCACCTGGTCACGCAAGACGTGAAGGCGTTGGTCATCGCCTGCAACTCGGCCTCCGCGGCGGTGCTGCGCGACGCACGTGAGCGGTACGACGTTCCCGTGGTCGAGGTGATCGTGCCGGCGGCGCGCCGGGCGGTGAACGCGTCGCGCAATGGACGCATCGGCGTCATCTGCACCCGCTCGACTGCGACGTCGCGGGCCTACGAGGATGCACTTTCAGTAGCTCCGAACGTGGAGGTCTTCACCTCGGTGTGCCCACGGTTCGTCGAGTTCGTCGAAGCCGGCGTGACCAGCGGGCCTGAGGTGCAGGCCGCTGCTGAGGAATACCTTGCGCCCCTGCGCGAGGCGGACGTCGACACCCTCATCCTCGGCTGTACGCACTATCCGCTCCTCGCGGGCGTACTGTCTCTTGTCATGGGCGAGGGTGTGACGCTGGTCTCATCGGCCGACGAGACAGCGCGCGACGTCTACGCACTGCTGGTGCGCAGTGACCTGCAGCGAAGCCCCACCGCCGGTCCACCGGAGCATCGATTCCTGACCACGGGCCATCCGGATGAGTTCGGGGAGCTCGGTCGACGTTTTCTCGGACCTGAGGTTCAATCTGTCGAACAATTCTCTTGGGTGGGGTCTCCGGCATGAAACTCACGATCGTCGGCTGCGCGGGTTCGTTTCCGGGGCCGGACTCGGCTGCCAGTTGTTACTTGGTCGAGGAGCCGTACGAGGACGGCTTCTACCGGCTCGTTCTCGACATGGGCAACGGCGCGTTGGGGGCCCTCCAGCGCTACGTCGACATCCGTGACATCAACGCTGCGGCGATCTCCCACCTGCACGCCGACCACAGTTTCGACCTGTCCGTCTACTACGTGGTGAGTCGGTACCACCCGCAGGGATCGATGCCCAAGCTGCCGCTGTTCGCGCCGGCTGGAGCCGACCGGTTCCTCTCGCGTTCTTACGGGCCGGAGCCAGACCCGGGGATCCTGCAGCACTTCGACTACCGCGACCTATCCGACGGGATGGTCGTCGAGCTCGGGCCGTTCACCGTGACGTTCGCCGCCGTTGACCATCCGGTCGAGGCGTATGCCATGCGCATCGAAGCAGGTGGAAAGACGCTCGTCTACTCCGGCGACAGCGGTCCGTACGAGGCGCTCGACCGGATCGCCGAGGGCGCCGACGTCTTCCTGTGCGAGGCGTCCTTCGTCGAGTCGAGGCCCAACCCGCCGAACCTTCATCTCACCGGTGCCGAGGCCGGAGCGATCGCCACCAAGGGTGGAGTCGGCCGTCTGCTCATCACCCACATCCCGGCATGGACTGACCGGGCCGAGGTCGAGCGCGACACGAAGAGCACCTGGGATGGTCCGCTCGACATCGTCGAGGCCGGACAGGTTTACGAGATCTAGTTGTGCAAGTCGCACATACCCTGGGCCGCCGGGATGGTGGGAGGGTCGCTCCATGAGTTTCCTCCACCGGCCCCGACACGAGTGGCTGCCAGCCGACGTCATCGCAGCGCAGTCCGACGTTGAGCAGCGGCTGATCGACCAGATCCTCAATGGATCCCTGCCCCCCACGGTCACGGAGTGGAAGGCCGGCGGCAACGTGTTCCAGCAAGGATTCTCCGCCCAGGCCGTCCACCTCGTCCTCGACGGAGAAGTGTCCGTCAGCGTCGATGGCGCAGAGGTGGCTCGTCTCGGCCCCGGCCACGTGTTCGGTGAGATGGCCATGCTCACCAACCGCCAGCGCACCGGAACGCTTACCGCCGTTGTTCCGACGACGATCGCCAGCATGGGCGAGTCCTCGGTCGACCGCGACGATCTGCGGGCCTTGGCTGCAGCCCGCGGTTTCAAAGCGCCAGAGGACTGACCGTCAGACGCGGCCACTAGGCTCGCCGCGTGCTCCTCGCTCCGCTCGTCAACGCGACTTCGGCCACTCGGCCTCGAAGCGCAAGCGCTTCGGGCTCTCGATAACCTCGTCGCGTGACAACTCGTGAGGACGGCCGTGCGCCGGACCAACTTCGTCCCGTCAAGATCACCCGCAACTGGCTCGATCATGCGCAGGGCTCCTGCCTGATCGAGTTCGGCAAGACGCGCGTCCTGTGTGCCGCCGCGGCGAGCGAAGGCGTGCCGCGCTGGCGGGTCGGCACGGGGCTCGGCTGGGTCACGGCCGAGTACGCGATGCTGCCGCAGGCCACGCACGACCGGTCCACCCGGGAGTCGGTCAAGGGACGCATCGGAGGCCGCACGCATGAGATCTCGCGCTTGGTCGGACGCTCGCTGCGTGCCGCCATCGACTACAAGGCGTTGGGTGAGAACACGATCACGATCGACTGCGACGTTCTGCAAGCCGACGGTGGCACGAGGACCGCGGCGATCACCGGCGCCTACGTGGCGCTGGCCGATGCGGTGGCTCATTTGCGTGACGCCGGCGCCTTGGCCGGCGAGCCGCTGACGAACTCGGTCGCCGCGATCAGCGTCGGCATCATCGATGGCACCCCCATGCTCGACCTCCCGTACGTCGAAGACGTCCGGGCCGAGACGGACATGAACGTCGTCATGACCGGCTCGGGCACGTTCGTCGAAGTGCAGGGCACTGCGGAGGGCGCCCCGTTCGACCGGGCCGAGCTCGACGCGCTGCTCACGCTCGCGGAGAAGGGTTGCGCCGACCTCACCAAGCTGCAGCTGGAGGCGCTCGGCGCGTGAGCAAGGTCGTTCTCGCCTCCCGGAACGCCAAGAAGCTCCTCGAGCTGCGGCGGGTACTCGAGCCGCTCGTTCCCGGGCTGGAGGTTCTCGGGCTCGAGGACGTCGCGCCGTTCGACGAGCCGGCCGAGACCGAAC
>DATFFJ010000109.1:0-2404 GCA_035250065.1 Aeromicrobium sp.
TGAAATCTGTCTGACCTGCTCAGCGTTCGCGTCGGCGAGAAGCGCGACGAAACACGACTCCCTGCTGTCGAAGTGCTCATAGAACGTGCGACGCGACGTCCGCGCGCGCCGCACGATGTCGGCGACCGTGGTGCCCGGATAACCGTCCTCGGCGATCGACTCCTCCAGCGCATCAAGCAGCCGTTGGCGGAATGCGGCCTGGTCGCTGACCCGCACGGCCTTGGCCGTCGTCACCCGTTACCTCCTATGTCATGGGCATCGTACTGTGCCGTCCTCTCCCTGTGAGGCGGCTGGCGATTTCCTGACGGCTTCACCGGCGAATAGGCAAGCGGCCCAGGTCAATCCACAATCAGACCGGTGTGCAGAGCGTCACATTCACAGAAAGGAACGAACTGCGGGGCCCTACGCGCTGGTCTTAGCGAGAGTCGAGGGAAAGGCGCATACATGACCAGTGACGTTTCGCACGAACTTCCGGGCCTTGGCGATCTGCCAGAAGGTAGGCAAGAGCGGTTGGCCCGCCGGATCGCCGACCTGTATGCGAACGACCCCCAGTTTCGCGCCGCCGAGCCTGACCGCGCGGTCATTGAGGCCGCCCGCCAGCCGGGTCTGCGGCTGGCGCAGATCCTGCAGAAGCTGGCGGAGGGATACCGGGACCGGCCCGCGCTCGGCGAGCGGGCCCGCGAGTTCGTCGTCGACCCGGCCACCGGCCGGACGTCGGCTCACCTGCTGGGGAAGTTCGAGACCATCACCTACCGCGACGTGTGGGAGCGCGTCCGCGCAATCGCCACCGCCTGGCGCAACGACCCGATCGAGCCGGTGCGACCCGGGGACTTCGTCGCCACCATCGGCTTCGCCAGCCCCGAGTACCTCACCGTCGACCTAGCCTGCGCATACCTCGGCCTGGTGTCGGTGCCCTTGCAACACAACGCGCCGGTTTCCCGGCTTACACCGATCATCGCCGAGGTCGAACCGCGCGTGCTCGCCGTGAGCGCCGAGTATCTGGATCTCGCTGTCGACTCCGCGCTCGACAGCACATCGCTTCGTCACCTCGTCGTCTTCGACTACCAGCCCGGCGTTGACGACCATCGCGAAAGCCTCGAGCGGGCGTCTGCGCGGCTGCGGGAAGCGCGCCTGCCGGTCGCCATCCACACGCTGGGCGAAGTCGTCGCGCGGGGGGCGAAGCTGGCGCTCGAGCCCCCCTACACCGCCGACAGCGAGGACCGGCTGGCGATGATCATGTACACCTCCGGCAGCACCGGAGCGCCGAAGGGCGCGATGTACACCGAACGGATGGTGGCTCGGCTGTGGACCTCGACATTCGCCTCGGACTCGGACACCCCGGTGCTGAACGTCAACTTCATGCCCCTGAACCATCTTGGCGGCCGGATGTCCTTGGTGTCGTCGTTCATCTCCGGTGGCATCAACTACTTCGTTCCCGCGTCCGACATGTCGACGTTGTTCGAGGACTGGGCGCTGGTGCGGCCAACGGAACTTGGTCTGGTGCCCAGGGTCGTCGACATGCTGTTCCAGCGTTACCGCAGCGCGGTTGACCACCGGGTCGCCGACGGGCTCGATGTGACCGCAGCCAGGCACGAAGCCGCGGCCGAGGTGCGAGACGTTGTGCTCGGCGGCCGGGTGCTCGGGGGTTCCGTCGGGACGGCGCCGCTTGCCGGTGAGATGAAGGTCTTTCTCGATTCCGTGTTGGACGTACACGTCAACGACGGCTACGGACTGACCGAAGTCGGCTCGGTTACCCGCGATGGCGTCGTGACCCGCCCACCGGTGATCGACTACAAACTTGTCGACGTGCCCGAGCTGGCCTACTTCCAAACCGACAAGCCCTATCCGCGAGGCGAATTGCTCGTCAAGACGCAGACCGCGATGCCCGGCTACTACAAGCGCCCGGATGTCACCGCTACCGCGTTCGACGACGACGGCTACTACCGGACCGGCGATGTGATGGCCGAGATCGAGCCCGACCGGCTGGCCTACGTCGACCGGCGCAACAACGTGTTGAAGCTGGCGCAGGGCGAATTCGTCGCCGTCGCACACATCGAGGCGGTGTTCTCAGGCGCGCCGCTGGTGCGCCAGATCTTCGTCTACGGCAACAGCGAACGCGCCAATCTGATGGCGGTCGTGGTTCCCACGCCCTACGCGCTGGACACCTACGGCCACGACACCGACGGCCTCAAGAGCGCCCTTGGCGACTCGCTGCAACGGACCGCGCGAGCCGCCGAACTGCAATCATACGAATTGCCAGTCGATTTCATCGTCGAAACCGAACCGTTCAGCGCCGCCAACGGATTGCTATCCGGCGTCGGCAAGCTGTTGCGACTGAATCTCAAGGAGCGCTACGGCGAGCGCCTCGAGCAGATGTACGCCGACATCGCAGCGGCTCAGGTCG
>DATFFJ010000110.1:0-16472 GCA_035250065.1 Aeromicrobium sp.
CCTGCAGGGCCTCCGCGTCGACGAGGTTGTACGTCTTCTGGGTGTCGCGACACGCGACCCGATCCCAATGGTGGGCCGCGATGCGGGTTTCCAGGCCCATCACACGAGCGGCGCGCTCCGAAGCGGCATCGAATCCGGCCAGCGAGAGCATGGTCGCGACGTGAGCAACGTACGCCTCGCGCACGGGCGCGAACGCATCCTCCCGGTAGTAGGACTCATCCGGCAGCCCGATCCCACTCTGCGACAGGTGCGTGATGTAGCGGTCGGGCCGACCGCGATCGGGCGCGATGTACAGGCCGAAGACGCTGCCGACACCGGCGCGCTCAAGTACGCCGAGGGTCCGCACCAAGGCAGCGACATTGTTGACGTCGTTGATGCTGGCCAGTTCCTCGCCCACCGGGGTCACGCCGAGCGCCTCGACCCGCTCCTCATCCATGAAGCTGGCATAGAGGTCGCCGACCTTGCGTTCCTCGTCTGAGGTGGGGTGGTCGCGACAGGTCTCGATGATGCTTCGGACCTTCTTCTCCGCCTCATCGAACAGCGTCACGAAGGCGCCGGCGGTGGCCTTGTCCGCCGGGATCTCGGCCGTGCGCAGCCACGGACCGTTGACGTATCGGAACAGGTCGTCCTGGACGCGGATGTCGGGGTCGAATGCCGTCGTGTCGATGCCTAGGGTCACGAGCCGAGGTTACCTAGTGCCTGTCTGCCGGCCTGCGCTGCCAGAATGGGCCTATGCGGGTGATCACCTACGGGACATTCGACCTGTTCCATGAGGGCCACGTCCGGCTGCTGGAGCGGGCGAAGGCGCTGGGTGACTACCTGATCGTCGCGGTCACCACCGAGAATTTCGATGACGCCAGAGGGAAGCTCAACGTCCAGCAGTCCCTGATGGACCGCATCAAGAATGTGCAGGACAGTGGCCTCGCCGATGAGGTCATCATCGAGGAATACGAAGGCCAGAAGGTCAACGACATCCAGAAGTACGGCATCGACATCTTCGCGATCGGCTCGGACTGGATGGGCAAGTTCGACTACCTCAACGACTACTGCAAGGTCGTCTACCTCGAGCGCACGAAGGGGATCTCGAGCACCCAGCTGCGCAACGAGGACGCCGGCATCCTCCGCATCGGCGTGGCCGGGACCGGACGGATCGCGCACCGGTTCGTCGACGAGGCCCGCTTCGTCAGTGGCGTCGACATCGAGGGCGCCTGGTCGCGCGAAGCCGCCAACGTCAAGGCGTTCGTCGACAAGCACGAGCTCGACTTGGCTGCGGGGTCGTTTGACGAGCTGCTCGACAAGTCCGACGCGGTCTACATCGCCACCCCGCACGGCACGCATGTGGACTACGCATCGCAGGCGATCGCGGCGGGCAAGCACGTGCTGTGCGAGAAGCCGATGGCGCTGGCCGAGGCGGACGTCGCCGGCTTGCAACAGGCCGCCGACGACGCTGGGGTCGTGCTGATGG
Organism: Aeromicrobium sp.; assembly: GCA_035250065.1. Classification (GTDB taxonomy): domain Bacteria; phylum Actinomycetota; class Actinomycetes; order Propionibacteriales; family Nocardioidaceae; genus Aeromicrobium. Next base: position 1,466 of record DATFFJ010000110.1, read on the forward strand.
AGGCCATCAAGACTGCTTACTCGCCGGGCTTCCAGCGGATGGTCGCGGTGGCGCGCAGTGGGTCCATCGGCGACATCCGGTCCGTGGACGCGACCTTCACCAAGCTCACCTCCGGCGACGTGCGCGAGCTCGATCCGGAGCAGCACGGAGGCAGCCTGGCGGAGCTGGCCAGCTACCCCCTCCTGGCCGTCGTGAAGCTGCTGGGTGAGGACTACGTCGACGTCCGCACGACCTCGTGGAAGGCCGATGCCGATGGCGTCGATCTCTACTCGCGCATCGACTTCCGGTATCCGCACGCTGTCGCGTCGGCCCGGACCGGCCTGGGCGTGAAGGCAGAGGGCGATCTCGTGGTCGGCGGAACCCTCGGCTACCTCTACGTGCCGGCGCCGTGGTGGAAGACCGAGTACTTCGAGGCGCGGTTCGAGAACCAGTCCGACAACAAGAAGTACTACTACAAGTTCGACGGCGACGGCCTGCGCTACGAGATCGCCGAGTTCGGCTCGCTGATCCGTCGCGGGGAGCGGGAGACCTTCCGCCTGCGTCCGTCGGAATCGCAGTGGCTCGCGCGGGTGCTGGAGCAGGCACGCGCCGACGCCCACGTGTTCGGCTGAGCCGGTGAAGGACCGTCTCAAGGACCTACTGCGCCGGGCCGTTGGCCGTGCGCGCGTGTCGCCGAACCCGCTGGTGCGGGTCGGAGTGGAGCTGGCGCAGCAGGGGTTCCGCTTCGTGGGGCTCATCGCGCCCGGGCTGCATCTGGGCTGGATGTCGTCGTTGCGGGATGCCCGCTGGGACGGCGACGATCTCGTCCTGCGCGGATGGTCGTTCGTGCGGGGTTCGGTCCATGGTGGGTCGCCGCGCCACGAGGTGTACCTGCGGCGGCCGGGTCGACCGGTATGGCTCGGCGGTCGCGGGGCGAAGGCCGTCACCCGACACGTTCCCGATCCTGATGTTCTCGGCGGGTCCGCTCGGGCCGAGCTGGACTACAGCGGGTCGACCTGGGAGGCGCGCTTCCCGGCGGCGCAGTTGGCCAAGCTTCCGCCCGGCCGATGGGACCTGTATTCCAAGGTCGTCCGTGACATCCGTCGGTCATGGGGCCCGGTTCGGAACGCCTACGTTTTCGGGACGCCGGCGACGATTGGTGCGCGGCCGGTGGGCGACCTGCTGGTCCGGCCGATTGCGCTCCCGGATGGCGCAGGAGTTCACCTCGACGTCGAGCCGCCCGGCCGTCCCGACCAAGAGTCGCCGGGTCGGGCGGCTGACGTCCCGTATGTCGTCGAGGTCGACACGGCAGTGCGTGACGGCGACGTGCTCCGGCTCACGGGTTCGTTGGATGGCGATCCGGACGGGTTCGACCTCGTCCTCGCGGCAGCCCGGGCGGAGATCCCAGTGTCGATCGACGAGGTCTCACCCGACGGACGCTTCGTCGCGACCGCTCCGCTGCGGGTGAGCAGTTGGGGTGGACCGGAGCTCCCGCCCAAGCGCGGCGCCTACGCATTGGAGGGTCGGCTGAAAGGGGCCGCCGACGAGTCGGCCCGATTCGGCACCTTCGTGACCGACCGTTACACCCAGACGGTCCCGACCATCGACGCGCGCGACGACCTTCGCCTGCGCTTCGAGTTGAACGCCCGGCCCCAGCTGCTCGTCCGCGTCACGCGTCCCCGCGCCGCCGACGAGTACGGCGCGCACAATCAGCGTTTGCTGTTCAAGCACTTCGCCTTGGGACCGGCCGAACCCCTCGATGCGGTGTATTTCGAGTCCTTCTTCGGCCGCAGCGCCACCTGCAATCCACGTGCCATCGATGCGGAGGTCGCACGCCGGCGCCCGGACCTGCCGCGTTACTGGTCGGTGGACGACCGCTCGATCGCCGTCCCCGAGGGCGCCATCCCACTTGTCATCGGGACGCGCGAATGGTGGCGCGTGCGCGAGTCGGCACGTTGGATCGTCACGAACGAGTGGCTGCGCGGGCGCTATGTCAAGAAGCCGTTCCAGACGGTGCTGCAGACCTGGCACGGATCGATGTACAAGCGGATCGGCATTGATCGTGGAGGGAGCGGTTGGTTGCGCGGCGGCCACACCGATCGCGCCCGTGCCGAGCGGGCCAACTGGGACATGTTCATCTCCCAGAACGGCGACACCACGCCGATCATCCAACAGGCATATGAGTTCCAGGGCGACGATGCATCGGCCGTCCTCGAAATCGGCTACCCGCGCAACGATGAGCTCGTTCCGTTTGCTGACACGCCCACCCTTGAGCTCGTCGAGAGGGTCGCACGTGTTCGCGAACGCATCGGTATCCCGGACGGCCGGCGGGTCATCATGTACGCGCCGACGTGGCGTGAGGCCAGCCAGAACGTCGAGCTGCTGAGCCTGGTCCAACTCGCGCGGGAGGTGGGCGAAGGATTCACGTTCCTCCAGCGCGGTCACGTGCGCACCCTCGAGGAGGGTGAAAGCGTGGCGTCGGACGCCGTCATCGACGTCAGCACTTATCCGCAGATCAACGAGCTGTACATGGTTTCCGACCTGCTCATCACTGACTACTCGTCGATGATGTTCGACTATTCGGTCACCCGGCGGCCGATGCTCTTCTACACCCCGGACATCGAGGAGTACACAGATCCGAAGGTGCGCGGCGCCTACTTCGACCTGGAGGAGGTCGCGCCGGGACCAGTCGTCCGCACCGTGCCGGAGGTCATCGAACTGCTGCGCACGATTGACGCGTGGTCGCCGACGTTCGCCGATCGCTATGCCGCGTGGCACGACCGGTTCAACCACCACGATGACGGGCACGCGTCGGCGCGTGCCGTCGACGCCCTCTTCACCTTCGATCCGTCCACCCGTGGCGACACGCACGTCCGCCGCACGTACGATCCCGGCGCCGGCGAGGAGGCATAGTCATGGCCATGCGGGTCGCTGCGCTGGTGCTTGCCGCCGGATCGTCCCAGCGTTTCGGCGGCCGGCCGAAGCAGTTCGAGGAACTGGGCGGGACGACCGTGCTGCAGCATGCCGTCCGTGCCTTCACCGAGGTCGATGAGATCGCCGAGACCTGGGTCGTCACCTCGGCGGAGCATCGGGTGCGGACGGCCGATCTGCTCGTCGATGAAGGGATCGCCGGCGTCATCCGCGGCGGGGACAGCCGCGCCCAGTCCACCCAGCTCGGACTGGCGGCGCTTGATCCGGCGGTGTCGCACGTGATCATCCACGACGCCGCCCGGCCGTTGGTTCCACGCCACGTCGTGCTGGACTGCCTGGCTGCCTTCGCGCGAGCAGATGTGGTGGCCACTGTTGTCGAACCACCCGACAGCGTCGTCATCCTGGACGGCCATTCCATTGCAGCAACGCCGGACCGCTCCAACGTCCGGCTCTACCAGACGCCCCAAGCCTTCCGGTGCTCGCTGTTGACGGCAGCGTGGGAACGCTTGGCTGCCGAGCAGGAGGGCTCGCCCACCGACGATGTGACGGCCGTGCTCAAGGCCTTCCCGGATCAAGAGGTGGCGTGGGTGACTGGCCATCGTCGGTCGGCCAAGATCACCGAACCCGACGATCTCGCCATGCTGCGCTCATGGGTGGAGGACGACGAGTGACCAGCGACGAGCCATTGGTCGGCGTCTCGTACGTCATGCCGATCTTCAACGAATTCAACTACGTCGAGGCAGCCGTAAAGAGCGTGCTTGCGCAGGAGTACGACGGACCGGTCGAAATCATCCTTGCGCTGGCACCGTCGACCGACGGCACGGACCAGGTGGTCGCGCGACTGGCGGCCGGAGACGATCGCATTCGTGTGGTCGAGAACCCCAAGCGACACATTCCGGTGGGCGTGAACCTCGGTATAGCCCAGGCGCGCTACCCGGTCGTCATCCGGATCGACGCGCACACCGAACTTCCCGAGGGCTACACCGCTCGCGGTGTGGCCGAGCTGGAGCGGTCCGGAGCTGCGAACCTCGGCGGCATCATGGCCGCGGTCGGCAAGCCCGGCTTCCAGGCTGCTGTCGCCAAGGCCTACAACAGCCCACTGGGGCTCGGCGGAGCGTCCTACCACGAGCACGCCGCTGAACCGGGCCCGGCGGAGTCGGCGTACATGGGAATCATGCGCCGCGACGCGATCCGCTCGATCGGTGGCTTCGACGAGTCCGTCCTGCGCGGTGAAGACTGGGAGATGAACTTCCGGCTGCGGGAGGCCGGGCATGTGGTCTGGCTGGATCCGCGGCTGAAGGTCAGCTACTGGCCGCGAGACAACTGGAACAACCTGGCCAAGCAGTTCTATTCGACTGGAGTCTGGCGGGCCGAGATCATCCGCCGGCACAGGGGACGCAATCCCCTGCGGTTCTTCGCCCCGCCGATCCTGGTCGTCAATCTGGCAGTGGCCGTGGTGGTCGGACTGCTGCAGGGCATCGGCCTCGTATCGGGGCCGCTCTCCTGGGTCCTTTCGGCGGCATACGTCGGACCGCTCGCGTACGTACTGGTCCTGCTGTTCGCGGCGGCGACGACGTCGGGTTCGCTGCTCGACAGGCTGCGCTTCGCCGTCGTCCTGGCCACCATGCATCTGTGCTGGGGAGCCGGCTTCCTGCGCGGAGCCTTGCGCGGGGGAGCGGGGAGCCTGGATCGCTCCCGGCACTAGCGGTCGGGCTCACCCAGCCAGCCGGCTTCAGCCATCCGCTCGACGACGCGCTCGGCGGCGCGTCCATCGTCATGGGCAGCGAACCGACTGCGCCATTCGCGCACTTGCTCGGCATACAGGCGGCCGTGGCTTCCGGAGGCCCTGACGGCATCGGCCACCTCGGCGGTCGTGTGCACCACGGGTCCGGGCGGGTCTTCGAGCAGGTCGGCGTAGAAGCCGCGGAGGACGTAGGCGTAGTTCGCCATGTCCGGTACGCAGAAGATGATCGGGCGTCCCGTGACGACCCAGTCGAACATCACCGATGAGTAGTCCGTCACCAGGACATCGGTGACCTGCAGCAGGTCGGTGATGTCGGGGTAGGTGGTGACGTCGAGGACACCGTCCGCGGACTGGTCGGCACCCGCGCCCCACGTGGACACGTGCCCGCGCACCAGGACGATCCACTCGGGACCCAGCCGACCGGACAGCTGGCCCACGTCGAGGAAGTCGACCATCGCCCGGCGATCCTCGCGCCAGGTCGGTGCCCAGAGCAGGATCTTCAGATCGGGATCGATCCCGAGCCGGTGATAGATCCCGTACGAGGACCGGTCGTACTGGAACGACCGGACGAGGGTGTCATTGCGCGGATACCCCTCAATCCAGACCGGGCCCTTGTAGGCGTAGGCCGAGCGCAAGTTCAGGGCGCTGAACTCGTTCTGCGCTAGCAGCGCGTCCCATCGCCGGCCTTCGCGGCGGGCTGCGACGCGGGTGCGCCAGCCGGCGTCGGGTCGGTCACGCGCCAGCCGCTTCAACGTCGAGCCGTGCCATGTCTGCAGCACATGTTGGTGGGGGCGGCGACGCCAGCGCTTCTGCAGCCAGTCATTGACGACGAGAACCCGGGCCGAACCACGCGCGTGCCACCACGCGCGGGTTCCCTCGATGACGCGCACGGCACCCACCGGCACTTCGACCGAGCCGTCGCGCACGCTCCAGTAGCGCGTGATGCGGGGACGGTCGACGGCGACGAAGCGATCGATCGCCCGTGGGTTGCAGGCGGCCGATCGGCCGCGGTAGCTCTCGAAGAACATCGCGTCTTCCGGCTTCCTGCGGCCACGCCGGTAGGCCTGCTCCAACGCCTTCTGCGCCTGCGGCCCGAGCTCGATGCCTTCCTCCAGCGGCGGGCGGACCTCCACCGAGAGCCCGCCACCGTCGGCACGTGCGGTCGCGTGGAAGAGATCGTGCCGGATCTCCAACGGCTCCGCGGTCACGTGCACGCGCTGCGATCCGTCCGGCAACGTCAAGCGGTAGGTGCCTGAGGGGAGGGCGAGTGGCTCGCTTCCCCAGCGCGACTGCAGGAGCGGGTACATGTGGTCCGCCGCGTGGGCTGACGCCAATGGTCCGACGAGGGTGGCTGACGGGACACCGAAAATGCGCAGCGTGCCGGTGGCCTGGTGGAACCCGAGGTCGGAGATGACCGGACGCGGGACGAGTGGAACGTGAACTGCGGGAGGCGTGGCCTTCCGCGTCGCCGTGCGGGCGAGGACAGTGTCAATGACGCGGTCGGCCGCGCCGGGCTCGAGGATGTCGAAGAAGTCCTGACGCAGGTGGGCCGCGTGCCGACGCGCCGGGCCGTCCGTGTCCTCGGCCAGAGCCGCCGACAGGGCGGTCAGTGTGCCCGCCCACGTCGTGCGGGTACGTCCGCCGGTGAACTCGGCCACCGGAAGGTAGAAGCCGCGGCGGGTCGTGTAGTCGGTGAGATCTGGCGTGAAGTACACAACCGGACCGCCGACCAGCGCATAGTCGAATACCAGCGAGGAGTAGTCGGTGACCACCGCGTCCACCGCGGGCAGGAGGGGATTCAGATCGGTCACGAGGTCCGCGCCGATCAGGACGATCCGTTCGGAATGCTCCGGACCAGCGCTGAAATCGCCACGTCCGAGCGGGTGGTTGCGAACGAGGAGGACGGCGTCGTTCGCCTCCAGCCAGTCCCCGATCTCCTTCCATTCCTCGTCGGTCGGGACGGTGGGGTCGTCCGCGCCGTCCCGCCAGGTCGGCGCGAAGAGGATCACCTTCGAGGTGAGGAACTGCTCGCGGACGAGCTTGCGCAGCACGTCCCGCGCTCGATCCCTGGCGTCAGGCACGAGGAGGATGTCGTCGCGCACCTCGCCCAGGACGACCACGTTGTCCGACCTGGCTCCGAACCCGCTGACGATGCTCGGCTTGACCCGTTCCGAGGCAACCGGGAACAGCGAGATCGCGCGGCCGGCCCGGCGATAGGCCCAGCCGAGGAGTCGGCGGACGACCGTCAGGTTGGGCAGGAACGCGACCTGATAGGTCGAGGGTGAGTCGAGGTGAAGGTGCTTGAACGGAAGCCCGTGCCAGAGCTGGACGATGAATCCGCCGCGGACGGCGTAGCGGTTGGCATCGCCGAAGCCGTGCGTGACGACGATGACCTTGGCGCGCGCGGTCGTCCACCAGCCGCGGACGCCGTTCTTGCGCACGACGTCCATGTCGCGCGAGCGCGCGTCCCGGTACTCGGCCCTGGTCCGCGCCATCCAGACGTGCCGGTGCTCGGGTAGACGCTCACGGGCCCGCTCGTACAGCGGCAATGCCCCTTCACCCAGCCCGATGCCCGAGCCGTACACCCACACCCGTCGTGAACGCGGCACGAACTGGCTGGTCAGAGCGCCGACGACGTAGAGCGGGAGGCCCGCGATCTTTCGGGCGTTCCCGGTCCCGAAGGTGAAGCTGGCCATGGTCGGTCGAGTCTTTCAGACGAGCAGCATCTGGGGGCACCACCCTGCACTGGGCCACCTCCCGCGTGCGGGGGCAGAGCGTGCTTGGGGGAGCGCTCGCACTGGACGTCGGCGCTTCTGAGCACGTCGGTAGCATCGGACGGTGACCAGCGCCGAAGCCGCCTATCGCTACACGGCGGAGCTCGCCGCGGACATTGAGGCGCGTTGGCAGGATCGCTGGGAGAGCGAGGGAACCTTCCACGCCCCCAACCCGGTCGGCGACCTGGCCGGCGAGGGTCGCGGTCAGCACGGCGAACTGCCGACCGAGAAGCAGTTCATCCTCGACATGTTCCCGTACCCGTCAGGCGCTGGCCTGCATGTGGGGCACCCGCTCGGCTACATCGCCACCGACGTCGTCGGCCGGTACAAGCGGATGCTCGGCGTCAATGTCCTGCACGCGCTCGGCTATGACGCCTTCGGCCTGCCGGCCGAGATCTACGCGGTTGAGACCGGCCGGCATCCGCGGGAGACCACGGTGGAGAACATCGGGACGATGCAGCGGCAGCTGCGTCGGCTCGGCCTCGCCCATGATGACCGACGGTCCTTCGCCACGATCGACCCCGAGTTCGTCAAGTGGACGCAGTGGATCTTCCTGCAGATCTTCAACTCCTGGTTCGATCCCGAGGCCAAGAAGGCACGACCGATCAGCCAGCTGATCGAGAAGCTGGGCACGGATGACCCGGCGGTTATCGACGAGTACCGGCTTGCCTACATCAAGGAGTCGCCGGTCAACTGGTGCCCCGGCCTGGGGACGGTGCTGGCCAATGAGGAGGTCACCGCCGAGGGGCGGAGCGAACGTGGCAACTTCCCGGTCTTCAAGCGGAACCTTCGGCAGTGGCAGATGCGGATCACCGCCTACGCCGATCGCCTGCTCGACGACCTCGACCTGCTCGACTGGCCGGAGCCCGTCAAGCTCATGCAGCGCAACTGGATCGGCCGCTCGCACGGGGCGATGGTCACGTTCCGGAGCGGTGACCACCCGATCGAGGTGTTCACCACGCGTCCGGACACGCTGTTCGGTGCCACCTTCATGGTGCTCTCGCCGGAACACGGGCTCGTCGACGTCCTGACCACGTCGGGCCAGACCGACGCCGTCGCCGCCTATTGTGCGCAGGCAGCCGCCAAGTCCGACGTCGAGCGTCAGGAGAGTCGAGACAAGGCCGGTGTCTTCACCGGATCGACGGCCACCAACCCGGTCAACGGGGAGGAGATCCCCGTCTATGTGGCCGACTACGTCCTGATGGGGTATGGCACCGGCGCGATCATGGCGGTCCCGTCGGGCGACCAGCGTGACTACGAGTTCGCGCAGGAGCACGGGCTGCCGATCGTGCCCACGCTTGCCGAGCAGGAGGGGCTCGACGAGGCCTACACCGGCGAGGGCACCATCATCAACTCGGCCAATGCCGACGTCAGCCTCAATGGACTGGATGTCGAGGCCGCAAAGGAACGGATCATCGCCTGGCTCGAGTCGAAGGGGCTGGGCACCGGCACCACGACCTATCGCTTGCGGGACTGGCTGTTCAGCCGCCAGCGCTACTGGGGCGAGCCCTTCCCGATCGTCTACGACGAGGCCGGCCACCCAATCGCGTTGCCTGACTCGATGCTGCCGGTCGAGCTGCCCGAGGTGCCGGACTATTCGCCGCGAACCTTCGACCCCGACGATGCCCAGAGCGAGCCGGAGCCACCACTCAGCCGCGTCCAGGAGTGGGTCGATGTCGAGCTCGATCTCGGGGACGGACTCAAGACTTACCGGCGCGAGACCAACACCATGCCCAACTGGGCCGGCTCATCCTGGTACGAGATTCGGTATGTCGACCCGCACAACGACGATGCACTCGCCGACCCGATCAACGAGCGGTACTGGCTCGGTCCACGGGGTGAGGGCGACCCGGGCGGGACCGATCTTTACGTCGGCGGGGTCGAGCACGCCGTCCTGCACCTGTTGTATGCCCGGTTCTGGCACAAGGTGCTTTTCGACCTGGACCACGTCTCCAGTTCCGAGCCGTTCCGCAAGCTCTTCAACCAGGGCTACATCCAGGCCTATGCCTACACGGACGAGCGCGGTGCCTACGTGCCCGCGGCCGATGTCGTCGAGGAATCCAGTGCTGAGGGTGGGGGCACGTTCACCTACGAGGGCAAGCCCGTCAAGCGCGAGTACGGAAAGATGGGCAAGAGCCTCAAGAACATCGTCACGCCGGACGAGATGTACGAGGCCTATGGCGCGGACACCTTCCGGGTCTACGAGATGAGCATGGGCCCGCTGGACGTCTCGCGGCCATGGGAGACGCGAGCGGTTGTGGGCTCGCAGCGGTTCCTGCAGCGCGTCTGGCGACTCGTGGTGGACGAGGACTCTGGCGTGGCGTCGGTCTCTGATGAGCTCGCGTCAGACGACCTGCGCCAGGCGTTGCACAGGACCATCGCGGCGGTGCGTACCGAGATGGATGGCATGCGGTTCAACACTGCGATTGCCAGGCTGATCGAGCTGACGAACCACGTGACCAAGTCGGACCTGCGCCCGCGTGAGGTCATCGAGCCGCTGGTGCTGATGTTGGCGCCGTTCGCGCCTCACATCGCCGAGGAGCTGTGGAGCCGCCTCGGTCATGTCGAGTCGTTGGCCTACCACCCGTTCCCGACTGCCGACCCGGCATTCCTGGTCGAAGAGTCCGTCACGTGCGTGGTCCAGGTGCAAGGCAAGGTTCGTGCGCGCTTGGAGGTGTCACCGGCGATCTCCGAGGACGAACTGACCGCCTTGGCGCTGGCTGAACCCAACGTCCAACGCGCGCTGGATGGCAAGGAGCCGCGTCGGGTGATCGTCCGCGCACCCAAACTCGTGAACGTCGTTCCCTAACCGGGCCGTTAGTGTGCTGCCCATGTCAGTGGCCATCGTCACCGATTCCACCGCGTGCCTGCATTGCGACGATGCCGAGCGGGAGGGAATCGCGGTCGTGCCGCTGAAGGTGGTCATCGGTGAGGAGACCTACACCGAAGGCTGCGGTGTCACCGGTGATGAGATCGCCAAAGCGCTCAAGGAAAAGAAGGCCGTATCGACATCGCGGCCGACGCCTGAGGAGTTCCTCGACGTCTACGAGTCGCTGGCTGCCGGTGGCGCCGAGGAGATCGTGTCGATCCACCTCAGTGCCAAGGTGTCGGGAACGCTGGACGCCGCCACCGTCGCGGGCAAGCGGTCTCCGGTCCCGGTGACCGTCGTCGATTCCACGCAGATCGGACTGGCCCTGGGTTTCGCGGCCGCGCGCGCGGCGAGGGCTCGGGACGCCGGCGGCGTCGCAGCCTCGATGGCAGCGGCGGCCCGCTCGGCCGGTGAGTCATCGACGACGCTGCTGTACGTCGACACGCTGGAGTATCTGCGGCGTGGGGGCCGGGTGGGTGCGCTGGGCGCGTTCGTCGGGTCGGCGCTGGCGGTCAAGCCGATCCTGACGATCCGTGACGGCACCGTGGTACCGCTGGAACGCGTGCGCACCGCGGCCAAGGCCATGGCCCGCATGGAGGCGCTGGCCGTGGCGGCCGGCACCGCGGCCGAGAACGGGTTCGACATCGGCGTGCAGCACATGGCGGCGCAGGATGCGGCCGAGGCGTTCGCCGAGAAGCTGGCCAGTGCGCTCGGACGCGACCGGGTGCCGGTCGACGAGATCAGTGCGGTGCTGGGCGCCCACACCGGCCCCGGCACGGTCTCGGTTTCACTCACACCCCGGTGAGTCCACAGGGGCCCTGACCCTCCGGCGGCGTCCACAGGTCGACTCTTCGGTCTTCCTGATCCACGCTGCGGTTGCCTACCGTCGCGGCATGGTTGTCGGTGGTGAAACGCGCGCAGAGATCGCGCGGAGGCGCATGGCCGAGCTCATGGCGTCCTTCGACGCGCAGGCCGCTCCCCGTTCGCAGCTGAGCCGCCCCCGCACCAGGTCACCGCGAGAGGCCGTACCCCGCTCACACGCGGCCGACGTCTCCTGGCGGGTGCCGCCCACCCACCTCCGTGCGCTGGTGACCGTGGCTGTCGCGGCCGGAGTCGTGCTGACGTGGTGGCTGCTCTCGGCGCGGCCGCGCACGTCGGAGCCGGATGCGGTCCAAGTCACGGCGACGGCCAAGCACGAACCCACCACGACGGGGCGGCTGCTGATCATCGATGTCGAAGGCAAGGTCAAGCGTCCGGGCATCGTCACCCTCCCACGCGGCTCCCGGGTCCACGAGGCAATCGCCAAGGCCGGTGGGGTGGTGGACGGGGCCGACACCTCCACCACCAATCTGGCAAGAGTCCTCGTCGACGGTGAGCAGATCATCGTCGGGACCCAGGGCCCAGGCGCATCGTCGGCGGGCAGTGCCTCGGTCGCCGCCGCCGGCGCGGCCGGGGCCCGGGTGAGTCTCAGCTCGGCGACGGCTGAGCAGCTGGACGAGCTTCCAGGCATCGGTCCGGTGACAGCCGACGCAATCATCGCCCATCGCACTGCCCACGGCGGGTTCCAGCGCGTCGAGGACCTGCTCGACGTGCAGGGCATCGGCGAGAAGACGCTGGCTGATCTGAGGGACCGGGTCACGCCCTGAGCCTCGCTGGCCCTCTGCTGCCCGCCGGTGTTGCGTGGGCGGTGGCCGCCGCGCTGGTTGGCGCGAGTTCGTCGTGGGCCATGGTGATGGCCGCGGGCTGTGTGCTCGTGGTCGGTGTGTGCAGTGGTCGTGGGCGCCCCGTGGCCATCGTGGTGGTGTGTTCCGCCGCGGTCGCCGGATCGTGCGCATGGCGACTGGCGACACTTGAGGCCTCGCCGATGCGTGACCTGGCCGAACGGCGGGCTGTCGTGGCTGTGGACGCTGTCGTGGCAACGGATCCCCGGAACTTCAGCCGGTTCGGCGGCGAGTCGTCCGTGATCCGGCTGGACGTCCGCCGGCTGACGGTGGCGGAGCCGCCAGGCGAAGGCCGCACGTGGAGTGGGCGCTTCCCAATGGTGGCCTTCGTGCGGGACGCGGGCGCCGACCTTTCAGTCGGACGCCGCGTCCTGACTCACGGCCGCCTCCAGGTTTCGACCGAATCCGATGTCGTCGCGCTGCTCCACGTCGATCGTCGGTCCCGGGCGCAGCCTGGTGCTTGGTGGTGGACCGCAGCCGACCGAGTTCGTGCGGGCGTACGTCACGCGGTTCGGCATGCGTCGCCGGACTCGCGGGCTCTGGTCCCCGCGCTCGTCGACGGCGACGATGCGCACCTTCGACAGCCGGTGCGGGACGAGTTCCGCCGGGCGGGGCTGACCCATCTTCTCGCCGTCTCGGGCACCAACTTGACCATCGTCCTGATGCTGGCGCTCACGGTGGCGCGGGCGTCGGGCCTGGGACGTCGGCGCCTGCTCGTGGTCGGCTTTCTCTCGGTGGTCGGATTCGTCCTACTTGCCCGGCCCGATCCGAGCGTGGTGCGTGCCGCTGCCATGGGATCGGCGGGCTTGGTCGCGGTGGCGGTGGGTGGCCGCGGTGGGGTGCGTGCGCTCGTAACCGCCGTTGTCGTGCTGTTGTTCCTCGATCCGTGGCTCGGCCGATCCCCGGGGTTCGTCCTCTCCGTGTGCGCCACCGCGGGCATCCTGCTGGCCGCCAACCCGCTCGCGGCCCGTTTCAGCCGGTGGATGCCGAACTGGTGCGCGCTTGCGCTCGCGGTACCTCTGGCGGCGCAATGGGCGTGCCTCCCTGCAGTGGTGGCGCTGTCCGGCGAGGTGTCGATGGTGGGCATCGCAGCCAACGTGGTCGCCGCGCCGCTGGTGGCGCCGGCGACGATCGCCGGGCTCGTTGGCGGGTTGCTTGACGTCGTGCACGGGGGTATCGCGCAGGTTCCGGGGACGTTGGCAGCCTGGAGCGCCGGTGGAATCCTGGCGATCGCCCACCAGGCAGCAGGACTCGGCGGTGCGGCCGTTCCCTGGCACGCGCCGTGGTGGGCCCTCCTGGGCATCCTGCCCTTCGTCGGTTACGGCCTGTGGCGGGTCGCAGACCAGCCCATGGTCGTCGCCGGCCTGGCGCTCGGCCTGAGCGTTGGCCTGGTCCGTCCGCCGCAGTTCGGGTGGCCGCCCGACGGGTGGGTCATGGTCGCCTGTGACGTCGGCCAAGGCGACGCCACTGTCCTTCGTGCCGGGCCGAGGTCGGCTGTCCTCGTGGACGCCGGTCCGGACCCCTTGACGGTCGATGGTTGCCTGCGTCGCTTGCGTATCAACCATGTGCCCCTCGTTGTCATCACGCACGCGCACGCCGACCACCTGGCCGGGTGGCCAGGGGCGTTTCGGGGACGCAAGGTGGGACGTGCTCTCCGCGGGCCCTCCGGCGGGCCCGGCACGGCGGTGGTCGCCGGGGACCAGTTCCGTGTCGGGCCGCTTCTCGTCGACGTCGTGTGGCCATCGGTCCAAGCGGCCGGCGCGGGAGAGCCGGACGCCTCGGACGGTACGGCCATGAACAACGCGAGCGTCGTGTTGCGGGTGACGGCGCGCGGCGTTTCGATGCTCCTGTCCGGTGACGTCGAACCAGAGGCGCAGGAGGCGATCCTCACTTCGGGCGCGCCCATCGACGCGAACGTCCTGAAGTTCCCGCATCACGGCAGCGGCGAGCAGTCGCCGGAGTTCCTGCGTGCCGTGGGGGCGCAGATCGCCACCATTAGCGTGGGGAAGGGCAACGACTACGGGCACCCGGACCCCGAGGCCTTGGATTTGCTGAGACAAGGTGGCACGGCCTGGCGCCGCACCGATGTCCACGGAGACATCGCGATCGTGCTTCAGGACGGTCGGGTTCGAGTCGTCACCCGCCGCTAGTGTGACGCTCATGAGCTCGCCATCGGCCTTCGGCAAGCTGTTGCTCATCACCGGCTCCGGGCCAGGGGCCGAGTTTCTCGCCGACCGCATGCGCGAACGTGCGCTGGCGTCGGTCCTGGCCAGCGAACCGGAGTGTGAGGTCACCACGGCTTCGGCCGGTGACCTGACAGCAGGCGAGTTCCTCGGGCTGACCAGCGCATCACTCTTCAGTGCCGCCACCGCCGTTGTCCTCACCGACCTTCAGGACGCCGCTGATGGGCCGAGCGAAGAGCTCGCTGCGTACGCGGCCGAGCCGTCTCCGGACGTCGCGTTGATACTCCTGCACGCCGGCGGACAGAAGGGCAAGCGGCTCCTCGATCAGTTACGCAGCGCGGCTGCCGTGACCGAGGTCAAGATCGAGGCGCCCAAGTACGAGCGCGACTTCGTCGGCTGGGTCCGCGGCGAGAGCCGCGAGGTCGGTGCCCCGCTCGATGAGGCGTCCGCCACGTTGCTGGTCCAGGCTGTGGGCCAGGATCTGCGCGCACTCGCAGGTGCAGTCGATCAATTGGCTGCCACCCGTGAAGGGGACGAGGTCATCTCGGCCGACACCGTGCGCAAGTACTTCGGCGGGCGGGCTGACGTCCGCGGCTACGAGATCGCCGACGCCGCGATCGAAGGACGATTCGACGTCGCCCTGGAGCGGGTGCGGTGGGCCGAGTCGACCAAGGTGGCTGCTCCCGTGATCGTGAGCGCCTTGGCCGCCGGACTGCGGTCGCTGGCCAAGTTGGCCGACGTGCAAGCCGGAGTCTCAGACGTCGATGCAGCCAAGCTCGTCGGAGCCCCGCCGTTCAAGATCCGCA
>DATFFJ010000111.1:0-4685 GCA_035250065.1 Aeromicrobium sp.
GGAGCGTCTCTTCATCCAAACCATGAACGCCCTGTACAGCGCGCGCATCAGGGGCAGGTCCCATTCAGCGAGGTACTCCACAGCCTGGCCGCCGGTGCCGACCTTGAACCGCAGCAATCCGGCGTGGGCGTCGTCAGCGTCGACCGTGTCGGTGATGCCGCGCATGTCGTAGACCGTCGCTCCGGCATCGCGCGCGTCGCGCATCATCTGCCATTGGACGGCGTTGGACCCGCGGACCTCACGCTTCTTGGTGGTGGAGGCGCCGTAGGAGTACCACGCATGGGCGCCGACCTGGACGAGCGTCGTCGCGGCAACCAGATCACCATCGTGGTGAGCCAGATAGAGCCGAAGCCGCTCCGGTGCCTCCGTGGTGAGTGCGTCCCACATCTGCTCGAAGTAGCTCAGGGGCCGGGGTGTGAAGTGATCACGCTCCGCGGTCTCGACGTAGATCCGATGGAAGTCGGCGAGATCATCCTGCGATCCCAGGCGGACCTCGACACCCTCCTTGTCGGCCTTCCGGATGTTGCGACGCCACTGCTGATTCATGCCAGCCAGCAGGGCTTCGTCATCGAGCTTGGCACCAGCTGAGTCAGTGAGCGGGACCCAGAAGTTGTACTGCGGCTGGCCGGCCGCGAAGCCGCCCTCCGCTGACAGATGGCGCCAACCGAGCCCGGCGAGCGCATCGGCCACCGTGAGTGAGCCTGTGTCGCTCTCGTCGGCAGGGACGTCGTCGAGGCGGGCAAGCGCCGGATCGGCGATTGCGGACTTCAGGGTCGGGGCGTGCCAACGCCGCGTGACGACGGGCGGGCCGATACGGATGGCGAACGCGCGTTGGCCGCTGAGATATGCGGCCAGCGCCGTCAACTGTTCGCTCAGACCGGACCCGGTCCAGTCAAGGTCCGGGCCTTCCGGAAGGTAGGCGAGAA
The DNA here is from genome assembly GCA_035250065.1 of Aeromicrobium sp. Taxonomy (GTDB): domain Bacteria; phylum Actinomycetota; class Actinomycetes; order Propionibacteriales; family Nocardioidaceae; genus Aeromicrobium. The sequence continues at coordinate 927 of DATFFJ010000111.1, forward strand.
ACCGGTTGAGCTTCGGCACCTTCCGGTACAGGACAAGCCCGGAGCCAACGAGGGCACCCTTCGCGTCGAACCAGCCGAGCGATTCCCCCCGCCACTCGCTCTTGACCGCGGCCCAGGCCGGTGTCTGGAGGAAGCTGACCGTGCCGCCGGTTCTCTGTGCGATGAACGCCAGATGCTCCGCGGAGCTGATCGGCCGGACTGTTGTCACGAGCCGAGGTTACCGAGCGCCCGAGCCGCGTGCGGCTCGTGGCCGAGTGGCCGAGAGCTCGTTGACGAGCGAAGCGAGGAACACCGGACGAGGTTATCCGCAGGGTGAGCAGTGCGCCTATCCCGCGACGGTCACCGGTGCGTAGACCCATGGGGTCGGGGGCGCCGGCTTGATCAGCAAGGTCATGCCCGCCTCGGTCGGCGTCCGGTCGGCCTTGCGGTGATTGCAGCGCAGGCAGGCGGCAACCACGTTGTCCCATGTCAGCGTCCCGCCGCGGCTGCGCGGCACGATGTGATCGACGGTCTCGGCCGATCCACCGCAGTAGCCGCACATCCGATCGCGCGCCTTCACTGCCGCCTTCGTGCAGCCGCGTCGATGCCGCCAGCGGGCCACGACGTAGCGGACGAGTCGCAGGACCCGTGGACGGGGGAACGGGCCGAACATCGCGTCGTCGGCTTCCTCAATGACGGCCACCTCGCGCACCAGCATCTTGATCGCGTGGCGCACAGACACACGCTGCAGCGGTTCGTAGCTCGCATTGAGCACGAGGACGTCGGTTGCGTGGGCCATGGCGTGCCTTTCTGTCGGAAAGACTACGGCCAACGCCGGGACTCTAGGCGGAACTCGCGCCAGCCCGTTGGCCGCTCGCAGCCGCTTCGGCGAAGCTGTCGAGGAGCTCGGCAAGAACGTCCTCCAGTGGCTCGAAGGACCGCTCGGCACGACACAGCGCAACGGCACCTTCGATGGCCGCCACCGTCGTGCGCGCGAGGCGTGGTGCTCGCGACTCGGGAACACCACTCGCGACGAAGTTGCGGACCAAGGACTCCTGCCAACGGTCGAAGATCCGGTTCGCCGTTTCGCGCAGCGCCGGGTCTTCCTCCAGCGCCACGGCGAGCACCGGGCACCCCGAGCGGAAATCGGTCGACTCCAGCACCGACCGCCATCCGTCAGCAAAGGCGTGCAGCGCCGCATCGGCGCCTTGCAGGCGTGCCCGCTCGATGAGGTGATCGATGCGGTTGCCGACGACGCCGACCGCCTCGTCGACCAGCTGCCGCTTTCCGTCGGGGAAGTAGTGGTACGTGGACCCGAGTGGGACGCCAGCTTCGCGGGCGAGGTCGCGCAGGCTCGTCGACTTGGCACCGCGCGCCCCGACCAAGAGGGCTGCGCCGTGGATCATGCGAGTGCGTGTGTCCTGCGTCATAGGGCCATCCTATTGCAGTCTTATGACGAGCGTCATAGCGTCTCGACCATGAACTATGACGGTCGTCATAAGGGGTCTTCGGTGGGCCTCCTGGAACATGCACCGCGAGCAGAGATCGTCCGCGCCGATGACGGCCGCGATCTGTCGGTCACGGTCTTCGAACCAGTGCGGCAGCTGCGGGGCGTCGCGCTCGTGGCCTCGGCCATGGCGACGCCGGCAACCTTCTACACCGCGTTCGCGCGCCGGCTGTCCGAGCACGGGATCCGCACGGTGACCTTCGACTACCGGACGGCCGTCGGGACGCCCTCGGAGATGCGTCGCGAGGACGCCGACGTCGACCGATGGAGCGCCGATGCGGCCGCCGTCCTCGCCGCCGTCGCCGACGACGCCGACCGGGACGGGGTGCCGGTCACCTGGATCGGTCACAGCCTCGGCGGCCAGGTCGTTCCCTTCGTCGACCACCACCGCCTTGCCGCGATCATCATGATCGCCGCCGGCGATGGGTACTGGCGGCGCAATGCGCCTGCGCTGCGGCGCAAGGTCCCGTTCTTGTGGTGGGTGGTGGCGCCCATCGCCACGGCGCTCGCCGGATACTTCCCGGGCCGCCGACTTGGCCTCGGAGGGGACCTGCCGGCTGGCGTGCTGAGGCAGTGGAGCCGGTGGTGTCGTCATCCGGAGTACCTCCAGGTCGACCACCCCGATGCGACGGCGCGGTTCTCGGCCGTGACCGCGCCGGTGACGGCGCTGTCCTTCACCGACGACGAGGTGCTGTCGCCGGCGAGCACCCAGTTCCTGCTCGGGCTCTACACCGGCAGCGAGCAGGTTCATCGCGAGCTCAGCCCACCCGAGCTGGGTGTGGATCGGATCGGCCACCACGGCTTCTTCCGGAAGCAGCACGCCCACCTCTGGGATGAGCTGGTGGTCCCGTCCGTGGCGCTCGGCTGAGCGAAAGTTCAGGTAACACGCCCGACACACCGGCGTCCTAGTCTGGCGGGATGAACGGCAATCCCCCGTTGGGCGAGTCCATCGCCCCGGCGGATGGTGCTCTCAGGCTCTTCGAGGGCTACGGTCCGGTCGCCGGCTATGACGAGATGTTCGGACCCGACGCCGGCACAGACGTCCGGGCGGACTATCGGGCCGTGCACCGGGTGTTCAGCCAGATGACGCCCGAGGAGATCCGCCAGCGGGCCGAGTCGCTCGCCTCGGGTTACCTGGAACAAGGCGTGACGTTTGGCGTCGGCGGCGAGGAGCGACCTTTCCCGCTCGACATCGTGCCCCGCATCATCGAGGCCGAAGCGTGGCGCGTGGTCGACGCCGGAGTCAGCCAGCGGGTACGCGCGCTCGAGGCGTTCCTTGCCGACGCGTATGGCAAAGGGCGAGTCTTTGACGACGGCGTCGTGCCGCGCGAGACGGTGACGTCCTCGCCCTACTACGTCCAGCAGTTCGCCGGCGTCGAGCTTCCCAACGGCGTCCGCTGCCACGTGTCGGGCATCGATCTCGTGCGCGACGCTGACGGGCAGTTTCGGGTGCTGGAGGACAACGTCCGGGTGCCGTCCGGGGTCTCGTACGTCATGACCAATCGCCGTGCGTTGATGGCTGCCCTCCCGGAGATGTTCGATGAGTACCGCATCCGGCCAGTGACGCAGTACTCCCACAACCTCCTGCTCGCGCTCCGCGCGTCGGCCCCTCAAGGCGTCGCGAATCCGAACGTGGTCGTCCTCACGCCGGGCGTGTACAACTCGGCGTACTTCGAGCACACGCTGCTCGCGCGCACCATGGGCGTCGAGTTGGTCGAAGGCCGCGATCTGGTGGTGCGCAACAAGCACGTGCTGATGCGCACGACCCGGGGACTGCGGCCGATCCACGTCATCTACCGCCGGATCGACGACGACTTCCTGGATCCGGAGGCCTTCCGGCCGGACTCGATGCTCGGCGTTCCCGGGCTCATCGAGTCCGCGGCCGCCGGCCACGTGACGATTGCGAATGCCGTCGGCAACGGGGTCGCCGACGACAAGCTGCTCTACACCTACGTCCCCGACCTCATCCGGTACTACCTGTCCGAAGAGCCGATACTTCCCAACGTCGACACGTGGCGACTCGGCGAGCCCGACCAGCGGACGGAGGTGCTTGACCGGCTCGACGAGCTCGTCGTCAAGCCGGTGGATGGATCCGGGGGCAAGGGAATCGTGATCGGGCCGGCGGCGAGCCCGAAGGAGCTGGCAGCGCTTCGGTCGGCGATCGAGAACGACCCCCGCGCCTGGATCGCTCAGCCGGTGATCTCCCTGTCGACCGTTCCGACCTTGGTGAGCGACGGTGCTCGCCCGCGGCACGTCGACCTGCGACCTTTCGC
>DATFFJ010000112.1:0-5303 GCA_035250065.1 Aeromicrobium sp.
CACGTTCGCCGACGCCGTACGGGTCGGCGGAGCGGTCAAGGAGCTGCTGGACGAGATCGGCATCACCGGGTTCCCGAAGACAAGCGGCAAGAACGGCGTGCACGTGTACATCCGGATCGAGCCGAGGTGGACCTTCACCGACGTCCGGCACGCCGCCATCGCGCTCGGCCGCGAGCTGGAGCGTCGCACCGACGGCGTCACCACCGCATGGTGGAAGGAGGAGCGCGGCGACAACATCTTCGTCGACATCAACCAGAACTGTCGCGACCGAACGATCGCCTCGGCCTACAGCCTGCGCCCCAAGGAGGGCGGCCCGGTGTCGACGCCCGTTACCTGGGACGAGCTCGCCGGCCTCGACGACCCCAACGAGTTCACCCTCCGCACCGTGCCGGAACGTCTCGCCAAGATCGGCGACCCGCACGCCGGCATCGACGACGTCCACCACTCCCTGGAGCCGCTGCTGGAGTGGTGGCGCCGGGACCTCGACAACGGGCTCACCGACATGCCCTATCCCCCGGAGTACCCGAAGATGCCGGGCGAGCCGAAGCGTGTGCAGCCGTCGAAAGATACCCGGAATAAGACCGAAAACGCGGTGTAGTTATGGGAAGGCCGCGTCAGGGTTCGGTTGGGGGTTCCCAGTCCGAAGGCACGTGCCGTTTTGAGTCGTCCTCCACACAGTCGTACCTCGTAGGCGGCGGGCTGCTCTGCTCTCCATCGAGGAGCTCAGGAGTGGCGTCGTCTACTTCCACTACGTCGCCGCCACAGGTCGGGCATGCAGCACGCCACGCACGTTGCCTCACCATGGCGAGTGCCTACCCAATGCCGACCAAAAAACGCTGCTGTGAGGATGACGAGCAGGCCCGCGTGGCGCTCATAGTGCGTCAATAGGCGGCGAGCACATCTACAAGCTCCTCGATATCGAGCTCTTCGCGCACGACGACACCAGAGGCGGTGTCGATGAGCATGTAGCGGTCGTCTTGCCGTTTACCGAGGGGCTTGACTGTGAGGCCACGAGACTCCGCACGGCGGTGGATAGCGGACTCGCTGGGAAGTGCGGTAATGGGGCTTCTCCCTCTAGCTTGGACGTTCCGCCCCGCCGTCGTCGTGATCAGCTGGGCGGTTCGAGTTGGTCCAGATCAGCGGTCGGACTTCTCGCGGGCCTTGTCCTTGACCACTTCGGCCACGCCTTCGACGTTCTCTTTGGCCGTCTCCAGGGTCTGCTTGGCCTTCGCCTTGGCCTTTTTCGCAGCCGCCTGAAGGTCTTCGTTGTCTGTCACGTTGGCCGGCTGGGTGCCCTGCTTGGCTTGGACGATGCGCCGCACCGCAACAGCGGCGACCGCTAGGGCAAAAATAGTGCTGACGATCTTGACCATGTGAATCTCCGATGGGCGTTAGTGGGGTGGCACGTTGAGGCGCACGACACCCACGGAACCTTCGGGCAGGCGTCTCGTCGTGAATACCCACTCGTCTCCCACGAACGCTTCGCGACACCCCTTTCGCGGGGAACAACAAGGGTGGAGCGCCGGGGCTGACTTGAACAGCCACCTCTCCACCGGGAGTGGAGCGTCCTCCTTGTTGGACCACCGGCGCGGACGGCGGGCCGAAGTATGCCCGAGAGCAACCCAACCCGCCTGACGGCCGCAGTCACAGCCTCACCTACGGTCGCCGGCGGCTGATTACCCCGTGCTCGACGGCGCAACCGTTCGGCTCGTGTGGAATGCCGTCGCGCCTGGTTTGGGTACTCGACCTCATGCGGCACACGGTGTGTCGTAGGACCAGTCGGAGGAATCATGAGCGAAGGAACGTTCGAGAGCGACGAAGAGAGGCCTGAAGGGCAAGAGACCGATGGCCTGGCAACTGGGACCGGCCCGACCGAGTCCGGTGGTGAGCCGCAGAAGAAACAAGGCGACCCGTTGGACGACGTAGACCTCGAGCCGCCGTCATCGTGACCCCAGGAACAAGAAACCGCCCCGGCCTCGCACGGAGAGCCGGGGCGGTCGTCTTTCATGTCAGCTGAGGTCGTCCCGCACATCTTGTGCCGCGTCGGAGACGTGATCCTTCACATCCTCGATAGCCTGCTTGCCTCGCGCCTGGGACTTCTCAAACGCACCCTTGGCCTGGAGGTCTTCGTTGTCGGTCAACTCGCCGACCTTCTCCTTGAACTGACCCTTCAGCTCTTCGGCCTTGTTGCGAATGGTTTCGGTACCCATGCCGGGTTCCCCCTCAATCGGTTGTCGGACAGAAACCGTTCATTCATCGACTACCCGAGGGCCCTACTGATATTCGCGATTTCGAACCATGGTTGAGGGGGTTCCGGACGTCCTGAAAGCGCTCTAGCGGGTCGAGCGTAGGCGCCGGCCGTGACATTCGCCCTCAATGGGAGTAGGAAGGAGTCAAAGACCTTCAGGGACTCAAGTAGTGGGTTGCTCTTGGCCTCGATCCAGAGAGACTCACAAATGAAATCCGATACTTGGTTCGTCCTCATCTACCAGTCGGCCTACGCCGATAGCCAAGACTTCTTGGCAACCCAGTTGCGTGGCTTGGGCGGCTTGGTCGTCCACACAGCGCAGGACAACGGCGAATACTTCGTCCTTATCCGGTCGCGCGGACTTATCAGCGCCATCGAACTGCATGAACTCGTCATGACCTTCGACAGCGAAGCCGAACTGGTCAGCTCACACGACGGCACACGCGAGATTGACGACAGTTCCATTCCGCGCCCGTTGGCCGGCGCTGAAGCGGGGGGCACCTAGACGGCGACAGGCCAAGGCGTTCCGGACCGCCTCGACCCATCTTTCGACCCGTGCTTGTTGGTTCAACAGGAGTCGATAGCGGGACGCATACCCCGAAGGCGAAATGACACACGCGGCTGCGGATGAACTCTTTTGGCCAGGATAAGAAACGGCCGTCGAGATCGCTGAGGGGCCGTCTGTGTGTCGGACGTGGCTGGACTTTCTACGCCCTCCGGATGCCGCAAGGCGCGCAACGACTAGGAATCGGTCGCGTACTGCTCGGGCAGAGGCACCCGGATGAGAGGCGAGTTCAGGCCCTCGGAGCCGATCCAGGCGTGCTTGCCGTCCGGGTCGGCGGCGATCGATTCGGGCTGCTGAAGCTTGGGGACCTTGAACTTCCCGACAACCCCCCAGCTCGCCGCGTCCAGCACGACGACGCTCGTGCGTCGTCCGAACTGCCGCGCAAGGACGAATCGGCCATCGACCGTGAAGCAGGCATCGGTGACGTCGGAGGGCAAACCGTCGGCAATGAGCTCGAGTGGGTTCTTTCGCTCGGGATCGAGCCGGCCCGCACGAAATCCGTACAACCGACCGGGTCGCTCCCGGGTGATGATGAAACCGTCACCGGTCACGGGGTGCACGAGGAACGCCTCGGCGTCCCGCCGAAGGTCATCGGGATAGGTGATGCGGTATTTCGTGGCCGGCAGCGGGCCTCGCTCCCCCGGTCCGGGCTCATCCAGGGCGTGAAGCGCGAGCGCTTTCTTCCTGCCGCGATTGATGCCAATGTCAGCGATCCACAGGATGGCGTCCGGACCCATGCTCAGGGCCTCCGGGTCGCGTAGCTTCCGGTCGGCCACGCTGAACGTGCCCACCGTCTCCCCGGTCTCCATGTCGATCGCGAAGAGCGGCCCGTCCTCATCGTTGACCGTGTAGATCAGATTGGGATGCCTCAGCGAGCAGGCAAGCCCGGACGATTCGTCGATGCGGACGTCCGCGAGGCGAACAGTGTGTGCCGTCACGGAGCCATCCACGGAATTCACCCGAGCACGATACTCAGGCCAACACGTCGGCGAGGTCGTAGCTCACGACTTCCTCGAGCTGCGCGTAGCCGCAGGACGCCGGCTCGCGGTCCTCCCGCCAACGCTTGAACTGCGCCGTGTGGCGAAACCGGGCGTTGTCACCACGGCCTTCCATGTGCTCGTAACCAACCTCAGCGACGCGTTCTGGACGCAAGGGCACGAACGAGAGATCCTTCGTGCCGGTCCAGCGGCTCTGGCCTCCGGGCAGCCGTCCGGACGTCTGCGCCGCTTCGTCCTGCCACTCCCCCCACGGATGACCAGCCAAGTCGGTGACCAGCGGCGCAAGCTCCTCGATCAGGGCGGCTCGACGCGCTTCGGGGAACGATGCGCAAACGCCGACGTGCTGCAGGCGGCCGTCGTCGGCGTACAGGCCGAGCAGCATCGACCCGAGGAGCGGCCGCTTGTCCGTCGAGTTCTTGTGCAGGCGGTAGCCGGCGACCACGACGTCAGCCGTCCGTGCGTGCTTGACCTTGAGCATGGTGCGGCCGTTTGGCACATACGGCGACGCCAGCGGCTTGGCGACGATGCCGTCGAGCCCCGCACCTTCGAAGGTGTCGAACCAGTCGGCTGCTTCCGCGGCGTCGGTCGTGACGCGGGTCAGGTGCACGGGCGTCTGGACATCGGACAACGCGCTCTCCAGCACGGTGCGGCGCTCGGACAGTGGGCGGTCGATCAACGCCTCGCCATCCAGGGCCAGCAGGTCGAAGACGACGAGATGCGCAGGCGTCTCCTCGGCGAGCCGTTGGACGCGGGATTCGGCCGGGTGAATGCGCTGGGTGAGCAGGTCGAACTCGAGATGTCCGTCGACGGGGACGACGATTTCGCCGTCGACGACGCACCGATCAGGCAGCTGGGCCAAGACCGCCGCCACCACCTCGGGAAAGTACCGGGTCAGCGGCTTGGTCGACCGTGAACCGATCTCGACTTCGTCGCCATCCCGGAACACGATCGCGCGAAACCCGTCCCATTTCGGTTCGTAGGACAAGCCACCGTCGACCGAATCAGCAGGCGGAATGCCGGACACCGACTTGGCAAGCATCGGCTGGACGGGCGGCATCACCGGGAGATCCATCGCAGCAGGCTCTCATGCCGCGCTGACATCTGGGTACATCACATCCGGCACGGCAATGCATGTCGGGGCCTCGAAAGGAGAGATCCTCATGATCGTCACGGGAGTGATCTTGCTGCTGCTCGGGTACTTCCTCGGCATCAGCATTCTGTACACCATCGGCGGAATCCTGCTCGTCATCGGGCTGGTGCTGTGGATCGCGGGGGCCATGGGCCACGCGGTCGGCGGCCGGCCGCACTATTGGTAGGCCGGACACGGCGAGATTGACGGAGGGCAGGCTCCCTAGACTGACTGGGTGAGCCTGCCCGCCGTCGAGGTCTGTGACCTCGCGATGCGATACGGCGACGTCACAGCCGTCGATGGCCTGTCACTAACCGTCGATGCGGGCACAGTCACGGCGATCCTGGGGCCGAACGGGGCCGG
>DATFFJ010000113.1:0-4585 GCA_035250065.1 Aeromicrobium sp.
CGGACACCGATGACGGCGTCCTCCACCCGGCCGCCGACATCCAGCCTCGGGAGGCGTCGCCGGGGAGCCGCCGCCGGCTGAGGCGAAGTCGCGGCCGTGAGCCCGGGGGTGATGCGCGGTGTCGTCGCAGACGGAGCGACCGGTTTGAGCGCGTGGCTTCCTTTCGCACGCGCCGGGGTGGTCAAGCGCGCGGTCCCGCGCGTGGACGTCGCGCCGGTCACAGCCGTAGACGCCGGGCGTCCACCGAGGGGTCCTGCGCTGCGCGGCGAGCTGGGAGCGACCGGACGGACGACCGTCTTCTTGACAACCTTTCTGACAACGCGCCGAGGCGCGTTGTCCGGCTGCTCGCTCATGCGGTCAGTGTTCCACAGGGGTGGCCGCACACCGCCATCGCAGAACTGAAGGTATCCAACTCGTAGCCACCCTCACAGGATGCTCACAGGATAGGGACAGACGAGCTGCGGAAAGGCCCGCCAGACTAGGCACATGGCTCCCGAGACGCTCACCCGGCCAGACGGCTCGCCCGTCCGTGTGCTGGTGGTCGACGACGAAGTGAACATCGCCGAACTGATCTCGATGGCCCTGCGATACGAGGGGTGGGACATCACCACCGCCCATACCGGGACCAAGGCGGTGCGCGCGGCCAAAGACCATAAGCCCGATGCCATCGTGCTCGATGTCATGCTGCCCGACATCGACGGGCTGGAGGTGCTGCGGCGCATCCGTTCCAGCCAGCCTGACGTGCCTGTCCTGTTTCTCACGGCCCGGGACGCGGTCGAGGATCGGGTGGCCGGATTGACCGCCGGAGGCGACGACTACGTCACGAAGCCGTTCTCGATCGAGGAGCTCGTTGCCCGCCTGCGCGGCTTGATGCGGAGAGCCGGCGCACGGCGGCTCGAAACGTCGAACGTGCTCACTGTCGGCGACCTGGAACTGGACGAGGACAGCCATGAGGTGCGCCGCGGAGGCGACGAGATCACCCTGACGGCCACCGAATTCGAGCTGCTGCGCTTCCTCATGCGCAACCCGCGACGCGTCATGAGCAAGGCACAGATCCTTGACCGGGTGTGGAACTACGACTTCGGGGGCCAGGCCAATGTGGTCGAGCTCTACATCTCGTACCTGCGCAAGAAGATCGACCACGGCCGCGACCCGATGATCCATACGATGCGCGGCGCAGGTTACGTCCTGAAGCCGGTCCGATGAGAACGCTCACCGCTCGGCTCGTGGCCACGACCTTGGTCCTGGTGGCGCTGGCGGCCGTCGGCATCAGCGCGGCCACCACGGTCGCCATGCGTTCTTATCTGCTGGATCGACTCGATCGCGAAGTGATCGGCAGCCTCGCCCGTGCCGCGCGGCCTGGCGTCCCGCCCATGCCCGGCCTCGCGCCCGACACCGCCCCCGTTCCGCTCGAAGGGCCGCGTTTCGTCCGGGGCCAAGGCGTGGGCACACTGACCGCGATCATCGGGTCGGATGGATCAGCAGCCGGTGTCATCCTCACCTCGCGGAGGAGTGGCATGACCGTCGACGCATCGGTTCACCACGAGGCACTTCAGGAACTCGCCACGGTCGAGCCCGACGGACGCCCGCGCTCGGTCAGCCTGCCGAGATTCGGCGACTATCGCGTCGCAGCCGTCAGCATGCCAAACGGCAGGCTGGTGTCAGGCCTGCCGCAGTCACGCGTCGACGATGCCGTCAGGTCGCTCGTGCGCTGGGAGATCGTGCTGGTCCTCCTGGCACTCGGCGCCACCGGTGCGGTCGGGGTGGTGCTGGTACGACGGCAGTTGGAGCCGCTGCGAGACGTGGCCGCGACCGCCGAGGAGGTTTCAAGGCTTCCGCTGTCCAGCGGAGAGGTCGATCTGGCTCCCCGCGTGGAGAACCCCGACGAGCACTCCGAAGTGGGACGGGTCGGTGTCGCCCTGAACACGTTGCTGGCCCACGTCGAGCGCTCACTGGAGGCGCGGCAACGCAGCGAGGAGCAGGTCCGGCAGTTCGTCGCCGACGCGTCGCACGAGCTCCGGACGCCGTTGGCAACGATCCGGGGATACTCGTCGCTCGCCACCGCTCACCCGGATGACCTGGAGACGCTCAGGACGTCGCTGTCGAAAGTCAGTGTCGAATCGGATCGCATGTCCTCGCTCGTCGAGGACCTGCTCCTTCTTGCCCGCCTCGATGCCGGCCGTGCGCTGGACCGCGTGCCGGTCGATCTCTCGCGCTTGGCTGTCGAGGCGGTCGACGACGCGCGACTGCTCGCGCCCGACCACCAGTGGGTACTCGACGTCGGCGAGGAGCCGGTCGAGGTCTTGGGCGACGAGCGGGGCCTGCGGCAGGTGGTAACGAACCTGGTCTCCAACGCGCGCCTGCACACGTCTGCTGGCACGACCATCACCGTCACCGTCCGACCGGGTGAGGTGACGGTGGCCGACGACGGCCCCGGCTTCGACGATCCCGACCATGCGCTCGAGCGGTTCGTCCGTGGCGACGCGTCGCGAAACACGTCCGAGGCGAGCACCGGCCTTGGGCTCTCGATCGTCGACGCGATCGTCCGTGCACATGGCGGAACGGTGACGATCGCATCGTCGCCCGGAGACACCACGGTGTCGGTGCGGCTCTAATCACAGATCCGCGCGCCACACGGGTCGTTACATTCGGGCGGTGGCCGAATCGTTCCTGATCGTCGGCGCCGGAATCTCCGGGCTCGCGACCGCCGTCGCCCTGCAGCGTCACGGCCACACCGTCCGCGTCATCGAGGAACGCGACGACACAAGCGCCGGTACAGCGATCAGCATGTGGCCGAACGCACTGGCTGCCCTCGATGAGATTGGTCTCGGCGGCGCTGTCCGGGACGCCGGGGGAAGCGTCGAGGCTGGATCGACGCGCTGGATCAACGGCCGATGGTTGGGCCGTCCCAACCCCGACCGCATGACCCGGGCATTGGGCGAGCCGCTGGTTGTGCTCCGGCGCGCCACCCTCATGGACATCCTGGGCAGTGCGCTAACTCCGCAGACCGTTCAGCTCGGAGTCGCGGCAACGCGGGTGGCGACGAACGGCGGCGCCATTCGCCTCGAGTGTTCCGACGGGCAGGTGCGGGAGGCTTCTGCATTGGTCGGCGCCGATGGGACACGCTCGATGCTGGCCCGGTGGCTGAACGGCCCGTTGCGCGATCGATACGCCGGCTACACCGCCTGGCGCGGCATTGCCGACATCGGCATCGAACCCGGCTTGGCTGGCGAAACGTTGGGGCCGGGCGCCGAGTTCGGTCACGTGCCCCTCGGTCCCGACCACACGTATTGGTTCGCCACCGAGCGGGTGGCCGAGGGCCAGCAGCATGATGATGAGCTTGCGTACCTGCGAGGCCACTTCGCGTCATGGCCGGATCCGATTCCCGAGTTGATGGCAGCCACCGATCCGCGCAACGTCATTAGAAACGACCTCTACGATCGCCAAACCGCCCGGCGCTGGACGGCCGGCTCCACCGTGATCGTCGGCGACGCTGCACATCCGATGCGTCCCCACCTTGGCCAAGGCGGATGCCAAGGCATCGAAGACGCCGCGATACTCGCTGCCTGCGTCGACGCCGAGGCGGATCTGCCCACTGCGTTCGCCACGTTCGCCAAGATCCGTAAACGTCGGACGCGTCCGATCGTCCGCGAGTCGAGGCGCATCGGCCAGGTCATGAACCTGCGGCCGGAATGGCTCGGCGCGGCGGCTGTCCGGGCATCGGCGCTGGTACCCGAACCGTTGCTCACGCGTCATCTGGCGACCATCGCATCCCGCCAGGCGTTCAATGCGTCATCCCACGGTTGAGTCGCCGCCGGCTCGCAGGAGGATCTGCATCTGGTCGATCTCGCGCTGCTGGTCGCGGATCATGGCCCGGGCAGCCTCCCGGACGTAGGGCGTGCGTGCGCGGTTGGCCGCATCCTTGGCCATCGGCAGGGCGCCCTCGTGGTGGCGCGTCATCAGCTGGAGGAACTCAGCGTCCAGCCGCTCACCGGTGAGGTTCACCAACTGGTCCATCTCGGCCGGACTGGCCATGCCTGGCATCGAGGCAGCACCGCCCTGATGGTCGTGGCCGGGCATGTCGTCGGACATCCAGGACATGGGCAGGCGATCGGACTGAACCGGGGCGCCCCAGCTCTGCAGCCATCCGATCATCTGGCCGATCTCACGTTGCTGGGCGGCGTCGATCGCGCCGGCGAGCGCTCGCACCGAATCAGATTTCGTGTGCTCGCGCGTGTACGCCGCCATCACGACAGCCTGCTGGTGGTGGACGATCATGTCCTGAGCGAATCCGATGTCGACCTCGGATGGCTTCGCAGCAACGTCCCCAGTGCCCTCGGTCGCGACGACATACGCGACGCCGACGACGGCGATCAACGCGAGCACCGCCGCTGTGATGGCGACCGACCGTCGCATGGTCAGGAGCGATTCAGCCGCAGCAGGCACCGGATGCCCTCCGCGGGAGTACGGCGTTCACTGGCGTCGGCCGTGTCGCTCGACGGGCCGGCCGAGGGGCTGCTGGCCGCCGGCGTCGGTGCTGGGGTTTGAGCGGCGGGGGTGTCGCTTGCATCGGACTCGGACGAGT
>DATFFJ010000114.1:0-4936 GCA_035250065.1 Aeromicrobium sp.
TCGCGGGTGTCGCCCTCCTCCGCGCGGATCTCGGCGAGCCGGGTGAGCAGGCGGTCGAGCTCCTCGCCGTCGCCGCCGGCGTGCATCCACCCGTCTCCCTTGCGTACGGCGCGGCGGAGCGCGGCGTCGCTGTGCCCGCCGACCAGCAGCGGGATCGGCTCGGTCGGAGCCGGGCACTGTTGCAGGGCGTCGAAGGAGAAGAACTCGCCGTCGTAACCGAAAAACTCTCCGGAGGTCAGGCCGCGCAGGATGTCCATGCATTCGTCCATCCGCTTGCCACGCTTCTCCCACGGAACGCCCAACGCGGCGAAATCCTCGGGCCACGGCGAGATCCCGACACCGAGACCGAGCCGGTTGTTGGACAGGAAGGCCAGTGACGAGGCCTGCTTGGCCACCAGCACCGGCGGACGCACCGGCAGCTTCAGGACGAACGGCGTCAGCCGGAGCGTGGACGTCACCGCGAACAGATGAGCGCAGAGGATCATCGTCTCGATGAACTCCTTGCCCAGCAGGAACTCCCGGTCACCGGTGTCGGTGTACGGGTACTGGGAGTCCGACTCCTTCGGGTAGATGAGGCTGTCGGCGACCGTCATGCTGGTGTATCCGGCTTTCTCGGCGGCCTGCGCGAGCGGCGCGTAATAGGTCGCGTCGGTCATCGCCTCGGCGTAGGTAAACCTCATGAGTAGGTCACACTCACCTTCTCTGTCAGTGGGTGCGATTGGCACCCGAGCCGGATTCCCTCATCCAGGTCTTCGTCCTCGAGGACGTCGTTGTGGTCCATCCTGACCTCACCTTCGAGGAGACGCACGGCACAGGCCGAGCACTCCCCCTCGCGACAGGAGAACGGCGCCTTGATGCCCTTGCTCTCCAGGTGCTCAAGCAGCGTGACCTTCGGATCCCAGTCGTCGAAGCTGTGCTGCTCGCCGTCGAGCTCGACCTCAAGGGTGACCGGGCCGGCTGGCCCAGCAGGGACGGCGTCATCCTCGTCCGACTCGGCATCGGCGATCTCCGCCTTGGCAGCCGCCTCGGCAAGCTCATCGCCGAACGGGTTGCCACCGAGCGACACGAACTTCTCCTGATGCCGTCGCTCGCGCGGGAAGTCCAGTTCGCGCAAGGCGGTCATGACCATCTTCATGTACTCGGCTGGGCCGCACACGAACGCCTCATACGTGCGGTGCGCGGCAGCAAAGGCATGCAGTTGCTCCGCCGTCGGAAGACCCTGGACGGATTCGAGCCAATGGATGACCTGAAGCCGCTCGGGGTACGCGCGGGCGAGCTCGGACCATGCGTTGGCGAAGATCACCGAGTCTTCGTCCCGGTTGGCGTAGAACACGACGATCTTGCGATCACCGGCCTTCAGCGCGTAGCGGGCGATCGAGATGATCGGTGTGACGCCGCTGCCACCGGCGAAAAGCAGCAGGTCGTGGTCGAGGTTCTTGGGCGTGAAGATGCCCTCCGGCGCGAGAACCTGCAGGGTGTCGCCCGGACGGATGTTGTCGCACAGCCAGTTCGAGGCGTAACCGTCGGCGGTTCGCTTGACGGTGATCGTCGGCGGATCACCAGATTCCGGGCTGCTGGACAACGAATAGCAGCGGGCGGCCACGCCGGTCTGATCGCTCGGGACCGCAATGGTCAGGAACTGGCCCGGCCGGTAGGCGAAGGCCTCAGCGGCCTCCTCGGGCACCTCGAACGAGAACGAGCACGCCTCGGCGGTCTCTTCGACCACGTTGACCACGGTCAACGTGTGGACGTCGGCGCTCACTCATTCACTCCGATCGGCAGGCGTCCTTCACGCACGGCGGCGTCGATGCTCGCCCTGAGCCGCGGGCAGCCTTCGTACGTCGCCTCCTGCCCGGACAGCACCGGACACTGCCGCTGCGCCTCAGCGGACCACTGAATCGCGGTCTGCTGCTCGCTGTTCTTGCGCACCTCGACCGTCACCAGGCAGTCCATGCACGCCACCGTCGTCAACCCTTCGGACGTGTAGTGCGCCCGGTCTGCCAGGGTCTCCGGGTTGCGTGGGACGAAGGAGGACACTACGAACCTTGTTCCGCCCTGACCCGCAGGTTCTCCTCGACCTCGGCATGCCAGAACTCGTTGGCCTTGGATGTGTCGACCTCGAACTCGAAGCGCGCGACCATATCCGGCTCGATGTCGGCGACGTCCACGTAGAACTGCTCGTACCAGCGGCGCAGTTGGTAAACCGGCCCGTCCTCCTCGCACAGCAGCGGGTTCTGGACGGGCACCTTGTTCTCCCAGATGGCGACGTCCTGGAGGAACCCGTCGCCGAACATGTCCGCGTACTTCTTGGCGATGTAGGCAGTCGTCTTCTCGTCCAGGCCTTCGGGCTTCTTGACGGCGATGCCGTACATGAGCGTGAACGAGTCATGTCCCGTAGGCAGGTGGCAGTTGATGAGGATGACCTCGGTGGTGAAGCCCTTGTAGTCGACCTCAAGCCAGTTGATCATGTACGCCGGCCCGTAGTACGTGGCGACCGACTTCAGGATCATGTCTGAGCTGGCGTAGCCCTCAGCCTTGTCCGGACGACCCGTCGACTCCATGAACTGGGTGGCCTGATGGCCCTCGAACACGTTGCGGAAGTTCGTCGGGAAGGCGAAGTGCACGTAGTAGAAGTGCGCCATGTCGCTGACGTTGTCGATGAGCTCGCGGCAGTGCGATCCGTTGATCTGGCGGGTGTTCCACGTCCAGTCGGTGTATTCGTCGGTGTCGATGCCGGGCAGCTCCGGCGGCAGCAGGTCATGGTCGGCGGCCGACCCCTCCGGGTCGTGCCAGATCAGGAGTTGTCCGTTGCGGACGGTGGCCTCGTAACGCTGGGTGCGCGCACGAAGCGGAACGCGGCGGCCGTACGGGATCATCTTGCATTTGCCGTCGGCGCCCCAGCGCCAGTCGTGGAACGGGCACGCGACCTCGTCGCCCTTGATCTCGCCCTGCGTGAGGTCGCCCCCCATGTGCCGGCAGTAGCCATCGAGGACGCCCAGGTTGCCCTGCGAGTCCTGCCACACCACGAGCTTGCCCCCGAATGCCTCGATCGCGTGCGGCTTTCCATCGCGGAAGGTTTCGGCCAGCCCCAGGCAGTGCCAGCCACGTGCGTACCGGATCGGCGCGGTCCCCTGATCCAACATACGGGTTTCGCTCATGTAGAACACGTTATAGTTTTGTGTCGTGCATATCAATCTCGACGAGCAGCAAATTGCCCTCCGCGACCAGCTTCGCGCGTACTTTGACGACCTCGTCACGCCGGAAATTCGCCGCGGGCTTTCGTCCGCGACGGGCGAGTTTGGCGAGGCGACGGTCTACAAGGACGTCATCCGCCAGATCGGCAAGGACGGCTGGCTCGGCATCGGCTGGCCGAAGGAGTACGGCGGCCAGGCCCGCTCCATGGTCGAGCAGTTGATCTTCACCGATGTGGCAGCTGTCGCGGGCGTCCCGATCCCCTACCTGACGCTCAACACCGTCGGCCCGACGATCATGCGTTTCGGCACGGAGGAGCAGAAGGAGTTCTTCCTTCCGAAGATCCTGGCCGGCGAGCTGCACTTCTCCATCGGCTACTCCGAGCCGGGCTCGGGCACGGACCTCGCCTCGCTACGGACGAAGGCCGTCCTCGACGAAACCACGAACGAGTGGGTCATCAACGGCCAGAAGATGTGGACGTCGCTCATCCAGTACGCCGACTGGATCTGGCTGGCGTGCCGCACCGAGCCGGACCAACCCCGGCACAAGGGCCTGTCGATGATCCTCGTCCCGGCCGATGCACCCGGTGTCTCGTACACACCGGTGCACACCGTTGCCGGCGTCGGCACGTCGGCCACGTACTACGAGGACGTGCGGGTCCCGGCGTCGAATCTTGTCTCCGAGCGCGGCGGGGGCTGGGCGCTCATGACGAACCAGCTCAACCACGAGCGTGTCGCGCTGACATCAGCTGCTCCCCTGGTTCATTCGCTGCAGCTGGTCAAGGACTGGGCCGCCGAGACGCGCAACCCGGACGGTTCCCGGGTCATCGACACCGAGTGGGTCCAGATCGCTCTCGGCCGCGCACACGCGCGAATCGAGGCGCTCTCCTTGATCAACTGGAAGCTCGCCTCGGACGCAGACCACGACGTCCAGCTGTCTCCTGCCGAGGCATCGGCGACGAAGATCTACGGCTCCGAGCTGGCCACCGAGGTCTACCGGTCACTGATGGAGATCGTCGGTCCGCACGCCGGCATCACCGCCGACTCGCCCGGCGCCGCAATCGCCGGTCGGTTGGAGCGGTTCTATCGCTCCAGCCTCGTCATGACCTTCGGCGGCGGCACGAACGAGATCCAGCGCGACATCATCGGCTACGTCGGCCTCGGCCTGCCGGCCGCGAAGCGATAGGACTGACATGGACTTCACCTTCTCCCCCGAAGCCGACGAAGCCGCCGAGCTGGCGGCCTCCATTCTTCGCGACAACACCGGCACCGAGCGCCTCAAGGCGGTCGAGGAAGCCGGCGATCGATTCGACCGCGAGCTCTGGACCACGCTGAGCACCTCCTTCGACTGGGCCGACCTGGACCTGATCCAGCTGTGCCGGATCCTCGTCGAGGTCGGACGCACCGTTGCGCCACTGCCGCTGGCGGTCCACGGGCCGGCCGTCTTCCTGCTCACCGAACTGGGGATGGACGTTCCGACCGGCCTCATCACGGCAGCTGTGTCGGAGGAGCGCGCCGCCCTCCCCACGAATCCGACGACAACGTCAGACGGCTCGACCATCACCGGCGTCAAGACGCTGGTACGCGCCGGCATGGCAGCAGACACGTTCCTCGTCACTGCGTCAACCGCCTCCGGCGTGGGGGTCTTCTTGGTGGCCGCCGATGCAGCCGGGGTCGACCGGAAGGCCCAGCACACCAGTGACGGTGACGTCACGGCGCTGGTCACGTTCAGCAACGCCCCGGCA
>DATFFJ010000115.1:0-4959 GCA_035250065.1 Aeromicrobium sp.
TCGGTGCAGCGGGCCTTCCTCGACTACGCGATGGCCGTCATCGTCGGCCGCGCGCTGCCGGACGTCCGGGACGGGCTGAAGCCGGTCCACCGCCGGGTGCTCTACGCGATGTACGACGGCGGCTACCGGCCCGATCGCGGGTTCAGCAAGTGCAGCCGCATCGTCGGTGACGTGATGGGTCAGTACCACCCGCACGGCGACACCGCCATCTACGACACTTTGGTCCGCCTGGCCCAGCCGTGGGTGATGCGCGCGCCGATGGTCTCGGGCCAGGGCAACTTCGGTTCGCCGGGCAACGACGGTGCCGCCGCCATGCGCTACACCGAGTGCAAGCTCGCTCCCATCGCGATGGAGATGGTGCGCGACATCGAGAAGGAAACCGTCGACTTCAAGCCGAACTACGACGGACGCTCGCAGGAGCCCACCGTCCTGCCAGCACGCATCCCCAACCTGCTGGTCAATGGCTCGGCCGGCATCGCCGTCGGCATGGCCACCAACATCCCGCCGCACAACCTGCGGGAGGTGGCTGACGGCGTCCAGTGGTCATTGGCCAATCCGAACGCCAGCCGGGAGGAATTGCTGGAAGCCCTGATCGAGCGGATCAAGGGCCCTGACTTCCCGACGCACGGTCTCATCGTCGGCACCAAGGGCATCGAGGACATGTACCGGACCGGTCGCGGCTCGGTCCCGATGCGCGCGGTCGTCAACATCGAAGAGGACACCAAGGGCCGGATCAGCCTGGTCATCAGCGAGCTGCCGTATCAGGTCAATCCGGACAACCTCGCGGTCAAGATCGCCGAGCTCGCCGACAGCGGACGCGTCCAGGGCATCGCCGACGTGCGGGACGACTCATCGTCACGCACCGGCCGTCGTCTCGTCGTCGAGCTCAAGCGCGACGCGGTGGCGCGCGTCGTGCTCAACAACCTCTACAAGCACACCGAGCTGCAGACCAACTTCAGCGCCAACATGCTCGCGCTGGTCGACGACGTCCCGCGCACGCTCACGCTCGATGCGTTCATCCTCAACTGGATCTCGCACCAGATCGACGTGATCCGCCGCCGGACCGAGTACCTGCTGCGCGAGGCCGAGGCCGACGCGCACATTTACCGCGGCTTGGTCAAGGCTCTCGACCAGCTGGACGAAGTCATCGCGCTCATCCGCCGTAGCCCGACGGCCGAGGAGGCGCGGGTGGGGCTCATCGAGTTGCTGGACATCGATGAGCTGCAGGCCAACGCGATCCTCGACATGCAGTTGCGCAAGCTGGCCGCGCTCGAGCGACAGAAGATCATGGACCAGCTGGCGAAGCTCGAAGAGCTCATCGCCGACTACAAGGACATCCTGGCCAGCGAGGAACGGCAGCGGTCCATCGTCAGCGAGGAACTGCAGGCCGTCGTCGACAAGTATGGCGAAGATCGGCGCAGCCAGATCATCGCCGCCGACGGCGACCTGTCGATGGAAGACCTCATCCCGGACGAAGAGGTCGTCGTCACCATCACCGCGGGCGGCTATGCGAAGCGGACCAAGACCGACCTGTACCGGGTGCAGAACCGCGGTGGAAAGGGCGTCCGGGGAGCGCAATTGCGCGACGGTGACTTCGTTGAGCACCTGTTCCCGACCACCAGCCACCACTGGATCCTGTTCTTCACCACGGCTGGTCGCGTCTACCGGACCAAGGCGTACCAGCTGCCCGAAGGCGGCCGCGATGCCAAGGGCGGACACGTTGCCGGGCTGCTGTCATTCCAGCCGGACGAGCAGATCGCCCAAGTGCTGGCGATCCGCGACTATGAGCAGGCGCCGTACCTGGTACTTGCCACCAAGCGCGGCCTGGTCAAGAAGACGCGACTCACCGATTACAACAGCCCGCGGCAGGCCGGCGTCATCGCGATCAACTTCCGCGACGAGGACGACGAGCTGATCGGCGCCGAGTTGGTGTCGCCCGACGACGACCTGCTCTTGATCTCCCGCAAGGCACAGGCCATCCGCTTCCGGGCCGACGATGCGCAGCTGCGCCCGATGGGCCGCGCGACATCCGGCGTCACGGGCATGAAGTTCCGCACCGACGACGAGCTGCTGTCGATGACCGTGATCCGCCGGGATGCGGACCAGCAGGAAGGCGCCGACGAGCTGTTCGTCTTCACCGTCACCGACGGTGGCTTCGCCAAGAAGACGTCGATCGATCAGTACCGGCTGCAAGGCCGTGGCGGCCTGGGCATCAAGGCGATGGAGATCACCGAGAAGCGCGGCAAGCTCGTCGGAGGACTCGTCCTCAAGAACAGCGACGACGTCATCTCGGTCACCCAAGGCGGTCAGGTGACGCGCAGTCTCGTCTCCGGAGTACCGGCCAAGGGCCGTGGCACCATGGGCGTGAGTTTCGTGAAGTTCAAGGGGGACGATCGCGTGGTCACCATCGCCCGCAACGCTGAGCTCCCGGGCGGTGAGGACGCTGACGAGTCGGTGGTTGAGGCGGGAGGAGCGACAGCGACAACCCTCGAAACCACCACGGAATCTGAGTCGACGGACGCGTGACCTTGTTCGGCCTCGGCAAGAACAAGGGCGGGGATTCGCCCTCTTTGACCAAGCAGGACTACGCACACACGACCGGCGATTCGCCAGACTCGACCGCGCTGATCCCGCCCGTCAGGAACGACCCCGCCCCCAACGACGGGCCGAAGCCCACGGACGTGCGCCGCGGTCCCACGCGACTGCGCCTCACCCGCGTCGAGCCGTACTCCGTCACCCGCCTCGCGTTCGTCATCTCGGTCGCCCTGATGATCGTGATGACCGTGGCGGCCGCAGCCTTCTGGTTGGCCTTGGCGGCCACCGGTGTCTGGGATGAGATCAACGAGAGTGTCGCCACGCTGCTCAGCGACGATTCGGCGTCGTTCGACATCACGGACTACCTGGGATTCACCCAGATGGTGGGCGGAACACTGGTCTTGTCGGGCATCAATGTGATCCTGATGACGGCGCTGGCGACGGTCGGCGCACACCTGTACAACCTGGCCGCGGTGCTGCTCGGTGGTGTCGAAGCGACCTTCACCAACGACTGAGTTGTGGCCCGAGGCCGATTCGGTCGAGCAGTGTGCGCTGCGGTAATGTTGCGCGCTGTTGCGGGCCTATAGCTCAGCTTGGTTAGAGCGCTTCCCTGATAAGGAAGAGGTCGATGGTTCAAGTCCATCTAGGCCCACAGGCGATTGAGGCGAGTGCAACGAAGCTTGCTTCGTTGCCGAGCCGATTGAGTCTGTTGACTGAGCGCCGGCACGGCGCGAAGGAACACCGGTACATGAGCACAGGAGGCTCTCATGAAGAAACTGTTGTTGCTCGCTGCTGCGATAGGCGCGGCCGTGTTCGCCGCGAAGAAGAAGAACGAGCAGGCGAAGCCGGCTGACCCGTGGGCTCAGGCGTCCGACAAGGTCTGAGTTCCCGGCACCACGCGGGGCCATGGCGCAATTGGTAGCGCACCTGCTTTGCAAGCAGGGGGTTGGGGGTTCGAGTCCCCCTGGCTCCACATTGAAATGGCGATCGCCCCAGAAGGGCGAGCTTGTCACTTAGATTTGGCGCATGCCAGCACGAACCACCGGTCGCTGGCGTGCAATCGGCCCTCTGACGGGGGTAGGTGCGTGTGTGCTCCTCGCAGCCGTGCTCGTTGATCCTTTTGGTGAATTTCTCCCGGATGACGATGGCTTCGCCTATGCGCGTTCGGTCCAGTACTTGCTCCATTCGGGCGAATACAAGTTGGATGCTTGGTCCGCAGCGAATATGCCGGTCCAGATCTATGTCGCAGCCGGTCTCTCGAAGGTCTTCGGATACTCGCTCGACCTCTTGAAGCTGACGACCGTGGGGATGCTCGGCGTGGGTCTGGCCAGTTTCTATGGGCTCGCACGCGAGCTTCGAGCAGCCCGCTGGACAAGCTTCGCTGCGACCGTCGCTCTGCTCGCGAGCCCCCTGGTCCTGCTGCTGACCTTTTCCTTCCAGTCCGACGTCCAGTTCATGGGTTGGCTGATGTTGGCGCTGTTCCTTTATGTGCGCGGGATTCGCCAGGACAGCGACAGGTTGGTCTTCCTCGGTTCGTTGGCGGCCGCCTGCGCGATCGGAACCCGGCAGCTGGGGGTAGCGATCATCGGCGGATTGATGGTCGCCTGGGTGCTGGCGCGTCGCGAGGACCGTCCGCGGCTGCGCACCCTGCTGCTCGCGGCTGTCATTCCGACAGTGGCGGCAGCGTTGCAGTTTCGTTCCGGCTTGCAGGAGCCCACCTTCACCCAAGTTGCGCGGCTTTACGAGCAACGGGTTTACCTCGAACAACCACCGCTGCTGTTAGCGCAGGAGTTCGTCTGGCGCCTGGCGATCGTGCTGCAGTATGTGGGGATTTCGCTCCTGCCCGCACTGCCCCTCGTAGTTGCTGCCGCCGCGGGTTACATCCAACGGTCGCGACCGAGAGCGAAGCGGCTTTTCCAGCTAACTATCTTGATTGGCCTCGCCCTGTGCGCCAGCCTGCTAACCGGATCACCGCTGACCGAGCCTTGGCCGCGATCGGTGCACTGGCCTTGGCCGCCGCTGGGGCTCGAGTGGCTTCTGCATACATGGCTGCCGCCCGATCTCGTTCTCCCGATCGATCTCGTCGGCCTCGCACTTGCGACAGTTGTTGGGGCGCTTGGTGTGGCTGGCCTGCGAGCACTAGGGCCGATTCGGCGCCACCGCCCCGAGACGATCCTGCTGGCAAGCATCCCGGTCATCATGTTCGGGCTTCACTTGGCTTATCCCCAACTGAACGACACATACATCCTCTCGTTTGTTCCCTTCGCATTGCTGTTGCTGGTGATCCAGTTCCGCGAAAGTGCAACGCTGCGTCTTGCTGTGCCTGCCACCGGTGTGGCCTTGACGGTGATACTGATTGTGTCGCTTATGCTCCGGGCAGACTTCGCTGCGGAGAGGACAAGGTGGGCAGCCGCAGATCGTCTA
>DATFFJ010000116.1:0-6096 GCA_035250065.1 Aeromicrobium sp.
GGGTCCTCGGGATCGCTCCGGTTGGGCTGGGCCTTGATCGCTTGCGTGATGGTCATGGTGTGCGTTCCGCACTTGGACGACCAGGCGGCGCGGTTGTACTGGCCATCCTGCGTCATCTCACGCAGCTCTGACCGCGGGAAGGAACTGCCGGAGGTGGTCGCTCCGTCGACGCGAGCGCGGAACATGATCGAGGGGCCGGTTTGTCGGTCGAAGTAGTCCGTGCCGTCCAACGTCTTCAGGGCCGGCTGCTTCACCTCGTCGGGATTGCCGTCGTTGTTGGCGTCGACTGGCGTGGTGAGCTTCCAATAACCGAGGTCTTGCCATGGATCGTCCGCGTAGACGTTGTCGGGTCGGTCCGTCGGGCAGTCATCTGGCGGCGGGGGCTCTGGGATTCCCCAGCAGGTGAGCGTTCCGTCGCCCTTGATGGCGCAGGTGTGGCGCTGTCCGGCGTCCTGTGCCTTCCACGTGCCCGAATAAGGCTGCGGCGAGGTGAACACGACCTCCTCGCTTGATGCCACTGCTTGACCGTACTGGTTGTCGCCCCAGCAGTAGATCCGACTCGACGCAGTGCCGCAGGTGTGGGCGCCGCCTGCGCCGACCTGTGTCCAGCCTGCACCGGTTCCGACGCGAACCGGATACCTCGCACCGCCCCCACTGCCATTGCCCAGTTGGCCGCTGCTGTCGTCGCCCCAGCAGTAGAGATATCCGGCGCTGCGGATGGCGCAGCTGTGGGTGCCGCCGGCACTGACCGTCTTCCAGTCGGTCGCTGTGGCAGAGACGGGATAAGGGGTCGACGGGCTGCCGGCGCTGCCGTTGCCGGCCTGCCCCCACGCGTCGTTGCCCCAGCAATAGAGCTTGCCGTTGCCGTGGACAGCGCAGCTGTGGGTGCCGCCGGCGCTGACGGCCGTCCAGCCGGTGTAGGTGCCGGAGACCAGCTTCGGGAAGGTCTTGTCGTTGCTGTTGGCCGCGCCGTCGCCCGTTTGTCCGTTGCTGTCGTCGCCCCAGCAGTAGAGGTAGCCCGCACCACGGATGGCGCAGCTGTGGGCGGTCCCGGCACTGACGGTCTTCCAGTCTGAGGCCGAGCCGATCTGCTGCGGGAGTCCCTTGTCTTCTGTGGACGACGAGGCGTTACCGAGTCGGCCGTCGCTGTCGCTGCCCCAGCAGTAGAGCTTGCCCTTGCGGATGCCGCAGGTGTGAGCGTCGCCGGCGCTCACAACCGTCCAGCCCGTTGAGTCGCCGACGCGATTCGGCGTTGTCTTGCTGTTGAAGGTGGACGTGTTGCCGAGCTGGCCGTGGTCGTCGCTGCCCCAGCAGTAGAGGTAACCGGAGTTGTCGGTTCCGCACGCGTGCGATCCGCCGGCGCTGACTGATTTCCAGTCCGTGTCCGAGAACTCCTGGGCAGCCGCCGGGGATGCGACGACAAAGATTCCGCTGAGCATCAGCGGAATCAGCAGGAGTGCAGACCTCCCCCACGTCATCGCGAAATTCTAGCGTGGCAGCTGTCTGAGCCCGGGATTGGACGCGGACGAAATCACACCGGACTGATCGGCAGCGATCGCCGCGGCTGGAAGGAAAAGTCGGTTCCGGTGCTGAACTTCGCGACGGCGACCTCCTGGGCTTCGGGGGTCGGCTCGTCACGTCGCACCACGGTCAGCTGCCATGAGTCTGAGCCAGCGCTCTTGGCTTCGATGTCGAAGTGCGGATCGAGCGCACGCACGATGGCGCGAAGGCCGTCCAGCCACTCCGGTCCGCACAATGAGATCCACGCGTGGTCGTCGTGCGCGGGAGAGCGGTGGACGGCGATCGCATCGTCGGTCACGTCGAGATTGACGTAGGCGGCGGGATTGAGCGCCGGATGCAATGCCAGCAGCCGCATCGCCCCACGCTCGTCGGCCGGGATGTGGAGAGCACGCGCCAGCCGGTAGGCAGCAATGCCGGCGAACCCGACGAACTGCTTGCGCCGGATCTTCGGCACGTCGTCGTCGGTCTCCGCGCGCGCGTCCAGGGCAAGGGCGAAGCTGCGGTCCAGCAGCGCCATCTGGAGGCACACCTCATCGGCGATCCGAACCAGCGCAGACTTCGAGAACGCGCTGAAGTCCAGGTCGGACAGCAACGGTCCGCTGTAGTCGGCGACGCCTTCGTCGGTCGGATCGATCGCCGCAAGCGGGAGGTTCGCCGCGCGGGAACGGGCGTTGACCTCGAGCGCCGGCGTGGGCTCGGGTGCTGGATGGGACTCGTCGATGATGACCGTCCAGGCACAGTGCGGCGTCCGATCGGCCGGAACTCGTGGCGGCCGATGGATCGGCCGCACCTGAGCGTGTGGATTGCTCGCGATCGCGGTTGCGTCGAACGTCGGATCCTCGATGTCGTGGCACATCCCGACCACGTACTCCTCGCCCATCGGTTCCACGTCCATGAGCGCGCCGCAGTGGTCGAGCTGGAACTCCCCGTGCCACGGATCGTGGACGGTGTACCGGAAGTCGAGGAACTGCGGGGGAGCGCCGATGTCGAGCTGCAAGCCTTTGAAGATCGTGACGACGTCGCCCGTCCCAGGCACATCGGGAACGAACCCCAGGGCGCGCTGCATGCGCTGTGTGTAGATCGGGCTGGCACCGGCCCACTCCTCGATGGCGATCTGCACCATCTCCTCCCGACCGAAGGCGCTGATGCACCACGCCATGCCGGCGCGGTCGATCAGGTGGCCGATCAGAAGCAGCTCGGGGACGACGATGGCCAGTTCGTCACGGCTCAACGCCGCGTACCTGCTGGTCGCATCGGGCATGTTCCACACTGTAGAACGCGTTCCACTTGGGTGGGCAATACTGTCGGGGCCCACGTCCCGCAAGCCGGAGGTGCTGAACGATGGCGGACATTCTGACGATCACCGACGATGCGCGCGTCCGCACGCTGACGCTCAACCGGCCGGACGCCTTGAACGCCTTCAATGAGGAGCTCTACGACGCCGTGGCGATGGCGCTGCACGACGCCGCCGACGATCCTGCTGTAGCCGTCGTCCTCATCACGGGTGCCGGCCGGGCGTTCAGTGCCGGGACGGACCTGCTGGAGATGGGCGAGCGCGTCAGCAACCCGGACTTCGTGCCCGGGAAGTATGGCTTCACCGGGCTTCTTGACGCTCTGGAGACTTTCGACAAGCCGTTGGTCCTGGCGATCAATGGCTTGGGTCTGGGTATCGGGCTGACCATCATCGGCTTCGCCGACCTCGCCTTCATGTCGACCGACGCTCGGCTGAAGTGCCCGTTCACCAGCCTCGGCGTCGCTCCGGAGGCGGCCTCGAGCTATCTGCTGCCTCGGCTGGTCGGGCGGCAGAACGCCGCGTGGGTGCTGTTGTCGTCGGAATGGATCTCCGCCCGTGAGGCCCAGGAGATGGGACTGGTCTGGCGGGTGTGCGACCCGGACGCGGTCGTGCGGACGGCCACCGAGTACGCCGCGCGGCTGGCCAAGCTTCCGATCTCCAGCCTGCGGGCCGTGAAGCGAACGATGATCGCACCCATGGCGGATCAGGTCACGGCCGCGCGTTCGCGGGAGAACCAGTGTTTCATCGACCTCATGGGCGGCCCGGCCAACACCGAGGCGCTCTCCGCCTTCGCCGAGGGCCGCGAGCCGGACTTCACCCGGCTCCCGGCTGGATGGTGAGCCCCGTCACCTTGCATGGCGGCCGGAGGCTGGTCTAAATTGGACACGTGTCCAGTCAGGTGTATGAGGCGCCGCGGCGCGGGCTGAACGAACGCCAAGCCGAAACGGTCGAGAAGCTGATGGCCGCCGGCCTGGAGGAGCTGCGGGAGGTCGGGCACGAAGCCATGACCATCCGCAGCGTCGCCCATCGCGCCCATGTTTCGCCGGCGACCGCGTACACCTACCTCGCCTCGAAGAACCATTTGTTCGCCGAGCTGTTCTGGCGCCACCTGGCATCCGACGAGTCGAGCCACGCTTCCGAGGACAGCGAACCAGTCGTCCGTGTGCAAGCGGCTGTGCGCGCCCTCACCGAGCGCATCGTGCAGGAGCCCGAGCTGGCCGCGGCGGTGACTCCGGCTCTCCTGGGGAGCAGTCCGGATGTCGAACGGTTGCGGCTTCGCATCGGCGGGGAGTTCCTGCGCCGGTTCGAGTCGGCACTCAAGCATCCGGGGCAGCCCGATGAGCCGGTCGACGCAGGCATTCTCGAGGTGCTGCTGCTCACCCTGTCGGGCGGCCTGCTCCAGGCCGGTATGGGCCTGATGACCTACGAACAGCTCATTGAGCGGCTCGACTCGGCGGTCGACGTGATCATGCGAGGCAACGAATGACCACGGCGACCGAGGCAGCACCGCTGCGGTTCGACCCCTACGACTACGACTTCCACGAGGATCCGTATCCGACGTACCAGCGCCTGCGCGACGAGGACCCGGTCCATCATGCGGCTGCTGACGACCTGTGGGTGATCTCCCGCCATGCCGATGTCCATGCGGTCCTGCGCGACGACGAGACGTTCTCGAACCGGATGGGTGTCTCGCTTGACGCCAGCGCCTGGACGCCGTTGGCGCACAAGGTCATGTCGTTTCTCGCGCTCGACGGCGCCGAGCAGACCCGCATCCGAAAGCTTGTCTCGGCCGGCTTCACACCACGGCGGGTCAAGGAGCTGGCGCCGGAGATCGAGGCACTCACCGCGACCTACCTCGACCGCATCCTGGCCGCCAGCGTCGATGGTGGCGACGTCGACTGGATCGCGGACTTCGCCGGCAAGCTGCCGATGGATGTCATCTCCGAGATGATGGGCGTGCCGCAGGCCGACCGCGACGAGGTCCGCCGGCTGGCCGACCTGGTGGTGCATCGCGAAGACGGCGTTCGGGACGTACCTGCTGCCGGGGTGGAGGCGTCGTTCGAGCTGATGGAGTACTACGCCGACATGGTCGCGGCGCGCCGCGAACGGACCACCGACGACCTCACCTCCGCGCTGGTCGAGGCGGAGCTGGACGGCGAGAAGCTCGACGACGAAGAGATCATGGCATTCCTGTTCCTCATGGTCGTCGCGGGCAACGAGACGACCACGAAGCTGCTCGGCAACGCCCTGTTCCACCTTTCGGCCAATCCGGACCAGCGGGCCGAGGTCCTGGCTCATCCGGCCGACCCGGAGTCCGTGGTCGCACCGTGGATCGAGGAGACGCTGCGGCATGACACGTCCAGCCAGATGCTGGCTCGTCTGGTTGTTGCGGACACCGAGATCGCCGGGGTCGCCGTCCCCGCCGGGGCCAAGACGCTGGTTCTTCTGGGCTCAGCCAATCGGGACGAGCGGGTATTCACCGAACCGACCGTCTTCAATGTGCACCGAGACAAGGCCGAGCTCGCACAGATCCTGAGCTTCGGCACTGGCCGGCACTTCTGCCTGGGCGCGAACCTTGCCCGCTTGGAGGCACGGATCGTCCTCAACGAGCTGGTCCGACGGGTGGAGCACTTCGAAGTCGACACTGATCGTGCCGTGCGGGTGCATTCCACCAGCGTGCGCGGCTTTGCCTCGCTGCCGGTCACGTTCACCGAAAGGAAGGCCTGAGATGTTCGGTGAGCATCCGGAGCGGCGGCCGGCGATCGTTGCCGGCGCCTCGTCGGGCATCGGCGCTGAGACCGCCAAGGCTCTGGCCGCGGCAGGATGTCCGGTCGCGCTGGGTGGCCGGCGGGTGGAGATGTGTGAGGAGCTCGCCCGGGCCATCCGTGCCGACGGCGGCGAGGCGGTTGCGCACCGGCTCGACGTGAGCGATTCCGATTCGGTTGCCGAGTTCGCGGCCAAGGCCGCCGCGGACCTCGGCGAGCCCGAGATCGTCATCTCGAACGCCGGGCTCGTCGGTCCCGGCTCCCTGCACAAGATCGACACCGAGCGGTTCGTCCGCGAACTCGACGTCAATCTGGTGGGCGCGCATCGCCTCGTCCGGGAGTTCGTGCCCGGATTCGTCGAACGGCGCCGCGGCGACATCGTCTTCGTCTCGTCCGACGTGGCCGTCCGGCCCCGCCCGCACATGGCCGCCTATAGCGCCAGCAAGTGGGGCCTGGAGGGCATGGCAAACGCCTTGCGGATGGAACTTGAGGAGACCGGTGTGCGGGCGTCGATCG
>DATFFJ010000117.1:0-32822 GCA_035250065.1 Aeromicrobium sp.
TGGGAGCCGCGGATGCGGGACGTGCTGCGGGCGCTTCGCTCGCTTCCGCGGCTTCGCCGCCAGCGCGCTCAGCCTGCGGCTGCACGCCCGCACCATT
Organism: Aeromicrobium sp.; assembly: GCA_035250065.1. Taxonomy (GTDB): domain Bacteria; phylum Actinomycetota; class Actinomycetes; order Propionibacteriales; family Nocardioidaceae; genus Aeromicrobium. The sequence continues at coordinate 98 of DATFFJ010000117.1, forward strand.
GGGCTTGGCGTCCCCAGCCTGCGGCTTGTCAAAGAAGGCCCGCCAGGTTGGGTCCACCGAACCCGGATCGGACTTGTAACGGTCGTACATCTCCTCGACCAGCCACTGGTTCGTTCCGAAGTCAGGGCCGGAGGGATCCGATGGGGCCACGGGCTCGATCGCCTCTTCCGTGTCAGGCGCCAATTACCGTCCCTCAGCCTAACGCGTGTCCCACGCGTCGACGCCGCCGATGCGCTATTTGTGGGCGACCGAGCCGTGGGCGTGAAGCGTCAGTTCAACCGGACGCTCCACGAACGCACCAAACCGGCCGGACTCGGCCTCGATCGCCGCACTGACCGCGCGCGGCACGGGCGTCGTCGGTGCGACGTCGACAGCCACGTGCTTCGCGTTGATCGACCGGGTCCAGGAGCCGTTGAGGGCGCCGTCAACGAAGAGCAGGCCGGTGGTCCGCATGATCATGCCGACCTCGCCGCCGACCAAGCTGAAGTCGTCGGCGTCGCGGGCGTACGAGATGAACTCGTCGAACGCCGGGAGGAGGAGCGCTCGCGGAACGCTGACGTCCTCCAGCGGCTCCGTCAGGTAGTGAGTCTCGCTGGCCAACTCGACCGGCTGGAGCTCCGCCAGCGCGATGGCCCGGCGTGCCTGGCTGAGCGTGAGGGTCGCCCACCAGGCGAGATCCTTATCGCGGAAAGGTCCGTGGCCCCGGCCGTACGTCCGGGCCAGCCAGCCGAGCCGCTCGTCAGGTGTGCGGGTCGACGGTGGCAGATCGGCAGCCACGTACGTCTGCTGCTTCCCGCGTACGGGCCCGCTGTGGATCTCGCCGGTGAGCTCGGCCTCGATCATCACGTGGGAGAGGGAGCTTCCGACGCGGACGAAGCCGGCTTCTGCGATGAGATGCTCCTCCACCTCTGCCCGGGTTACCGGCCCGTGCTCCCGGATTGCGTCGATCGCCGCCTGAGCCCATCGCTGGATGCGCTTGGGCGTCAGCCCATCACGACGGCTGTGAGTCGCCGCCGCCTGCCGGATGCGGGGAGCGGTCAGCTCGAGCAGGTCCCGGAGGTCGCCGGGCAGGACGTCGTGCCACGTCGGTCGCAAGACATGTGTCCGAATGAACTCTCGCCGTGCGAAGGACTCCTCGACCTCCGCCAACGTCGCCCCGCAGCGCCGACCGATGGCCCATAGCGCCATCTCGGGCATCTGCGACTGGACGGCGCCGAGGTGCCCCACGACCGCGGCGGGCGAGTCGAGCGGCTCCCCGACCAGGCGTTGGGCGCGGAGCCGATGTGGGGCCAAACTCGACTTCACGTCCGTGATCGTGCCATGCACGAGGTCGCACGTGATCTTCGTCTCAAAACATGAGCAAAACCTCATCTAATACTTGAGGAACCCCTCATCTTTTGTCACCATGGTTCACGTGACTCTTACGCCCCCGCACCCGCCCGCTTCGCCGACTGCTTCCGCGCGTACCGCGCTGGGGGCTGGGGGTACCTCCCGCTTGCGGGGGACTCCCGCTGGCATGCTGGCTGCGGCCAGCGGGGGACGGCTGCTGGACCGGCTGGCCGCCGGCACCCCCTTCGGCATCGTGTTCGGCGGGCAAGGAGAGGCTGCCTGGCTCGAGCATCTCGCCGACGTGCTGCGGCGGCATGACGTTGAGCTCTCCGCGCTGCTGGCCGCAGTCGAGGAGCAGCTCGCGCCGGTCGCCGACGAATTGCGTCGGACCGGCACGAGCTTCGAACCGTTGGTGTGGGCCGACCGCATTGCCGCGGGGGAGTCGGCGGTCGATGATGACTGGCCGGCACCGCCGTCGGCCGATGACCTGTTGATGCCGTCGGTCGCCATCCCCGGCGTCACCCTTTCCCAGATCGCAGGGTTGCGTGCCCTGCTGGGTCTCGGCCTCGACCCGGCAGGTGCAGTCGCCGTGGCCGGTCACTCGCAGGGCGTTCTGGCCGCCGCCGCGGTCGAAGACCTGCCCGATGTCGAGGTCATGGCCATTGCCAGGTTGGCCGGCGTTGCGGTCGAGCAGGTTGCCCGCCGCGAAGGTTTGCTCGGCGCGACCATGCTCAACGTCACCGGCCCGACCACGGACGAGATCGCGGCCCTGCTGCGGGACCTCCCCGATTCAGCGCGCGTCGTCGCCCGTGTCCGCAACGGACGGCGATCGACCGTCCTCAGCGGCCCGGCCGACGGCATCGCCCGCGCGGCCGAGCTCTTCGGCGACTCGGCCACGACCGAGCCGGTCGCCGCGCGAGCTGCCTTTCACCACCCGGACCTCGAGCCCGCGGCCGAGCTGGTGGCCGCGTGGGCAGAGCAGTGCGGCCTCGATCCGGTGCGCGCCGCTGACCTCACCCGAGCCGCGATCATCGCGCCGGTCGACTGGGTCGACTCCGTCGAAGAGCTCGTCCAAGCCGGCGCGCGCTGGCTGGTCGACCTCGGCCCCGGCGATCTCGCCACCCGCCTTTCGGTTCCCGAGGCCACCGCGTTCGGCCTGGGCGTCGTGGCGCCGACCACCCGCCGCGGCTTCCGCGACCTGACCGTCGTCGGCGATGGTCCGCGTCCGCGTCCGGCGTGGAGCTCGTTCCAGCCGTCCGTCGTCACCCTCCCGGACGGCTCGATGCGGGCGGAGACGAAGTTCACCCGGCTCACCGGCCGCTCGCCGATCCTGCTGGCCGGCATGACACCCACCACGGTGGATCCGGCGATCGTCGCGGCGGCAGCCAACGCCGGGTTCTGGGCCGAGCTTGCCGGCGGCGGCCAGGTCACCGAGCCGATCTTTGCGGCCAACGTCGAGCGGTTGGATGCGCTCCTCGACGACGGCCGCACCTATGCCTTCAACTCCCTCTTCCTTGACCCCTACCTGTGGCGCCTGCAGATCGGCGGGCGCAAGCTCGTCCAGCGCGCCCGCGCCGCCGGCTCGGCCGTGGACGCGGTCGTCGTCACGGCCGGCATTCCGGATCTCGACGATGCCGTGGCTCTGATCGAGGAGTTGCATGCCGCAGGCATCGAGCACGTCGTGTTCAAGCCGGGCACGGCCGAGCAGATTCGACAGGTGCTCGCGATCGCTGACGCCGTCGCTCCAACGGACGTCATCGTGCAGATTGAGGGCGGCAAGGCTGGCGGGCACCACTCCGACGAGGACCTCGACCAGTTGCTCATCGACACCTACGCAAAGCTCCGTCAGCGCGACAACGTCGTCGTGTGCGTCGGCGGCGGAATCGGCACGCCCGAGGATGCCGTCCGCTACCTCACCGGCTCCTGGTCGGTTGACTTGAGCTTCCCCGCCATGCCGCTCGACGGCGTGCTCGTCGGCACCGCCGCGATGGCAACCCTGGAGGCGACGACGTCGCCGGCGGTCAAGCAACTGCTGGTCGAGACCACGTCCGACCAGGTCGTCTCCGGCCGTAGCCAGCTCGGCGCGGCCATCCACGAGATCGACAACGCGGCGTCCCGCACCGGACGCCTGCTCGACGAGGTGGCCGGCGACGCGGACGCGGTTGCCAGCCGACGCGACGAGATCATCGCGGCGATCGACCGCACGGCGAAGCCCTACTTCGGAGACGTCGCGGCCATGACGTACGGCCAGCTGCTGGATCGTTTTGCTGCCTTGGCATGCCCTGACGCCTGGCTTGACGTCACCCTGCGCGATCGCTTCCACGAGCTGGCCCAGCGCGCCGAGGCCCGTCTCCATCCGGCCGACGAAGGGCCCATCCCGACGCTGTTCGAGAGCGCCGACGACGTCGACCATCCCGCGGCGGCGCTCACCCACCTCCGCGCAGCCCATCCGTCGGTGGACGACGTGATCCTGCACCCCGTCGACGTCCATTTCTTCATCGAGGTGTGCCGACGCCCAGGCAAGCCTGTGCCGTTCGTACCGGTCATCGACGCCGACGTGCGCTGGTGGTGGCGGAGCGACTCGCTCTGGCAGGCGCACGACCCGCGCTTCGACGCCGACGCGGTCTGCGTCATCCCCGGCCCGGCCGCCGTGGACGGCATCATTCAGGCCGACGAGCCGGTCGCGGATCTTCTTCGCCGCTTCGAGTCGGCGGTCGTGGACGCCGTCGAAGGACCATCCACCGGCGTGGACGGGCTGCGCCGCTCCGACGGCCTGGTCGGCCCGGTGTCGCTGGCATTGGCAGCGCCTGACGTCGACTGGGATGGCCGCATCGTCCGCAATCCGGTCACCGCGCTTGGCGTTGATTGGGTTGTCGTCAATCCGGAGCGGGTGGAGCATCCAGAGACCGGTGCGAGCCTCGTGGCGCTGAGCGACACGACGGCGGGGCTTGCCGTTCCGGTCGGCGCTTCGACGTTGCGGTTCACGCTGCGGGTCGATGCCGCAGTCGCGGCCGGAGCTGCCCCGGTGATCGAGGACGCCGACGTCACGCTCGGTGCACTGCTCGCATCGATGGCCGGACCGGTCTCGGCGGACGGGACCGTGCCCTGGAGTCCTGACCTCATCGCCGACCACGCCGCGGTGACAGCCGTCGAGAGCTTCCGCGCCCTCGCCGTCCCCGACGTGCTCGTCGGGCTGACCTGGCCGGCCGTGTTCGCGGCCTTGGGGGAGCGGCCCGACGTGGTCAGCGGCATCCTCGACCTCGTTCACCTCGACCACAGCATCAGCGGACGCGTTCCCGACAACGCCGCGGACCTGGACATCGCCGCGCACGTGCGCGATGTGGCCGACACCGAGTTTGGGCGGGTCGTCACGGTCGACGTGACCGTGGCCGATGGCGAGACCGTCGTCGCAACCTTGGTCGAGCGATTCGCCCTGCGCGGACGTCCCGGCGACGCCGAACTGGCTGCCCCGGTGGTGGCCGGAGGCAGCGCAGCGGGTGTTCAGGACACGCCACGGCGTCGCCGTGCCCGCAAGACCGTCGTGGCACCGACGGACCTCAGGCCCTTTGCCGACGTCTCAGGCGACCACAACCCCATCCACACCAGCATGGCCGCCGCTCGAATCGCCGGGCTGGGCGGACCGATCGTGCACGGCATGTGGCTGTCCGCTGTCGCCCAACGCGCCGTCTCCGAGGAGTCGGGCCGCACATTGACCGGCTGGACGGCGCGCTTCCTTGCCCCCGTCCGTCCGGGTGACACCGTCGAGATCACCGCGGACCGGATCAGCATCGTCGACGGCGACGAGGTCGTCGACGTGGCGGCTCGAGTCGACGGCGAAGTCGTCCTGACTGCCACCGGCCGGCTCGCGGCACCCCGCACGGCCTATGTCTTCCCCGGCCAGGGCATCCAGAGCCGTGGCATGGGCATGGAGGCCTACGCCCGCAGCCGCGCTGCCCGCGAGATCTGGGATCGGGCTGATACGCACACCCGCGAGCACCTGGGCTTCTCGATCCTCGAAGTGGTCCGTGACAACCCGACCGCGCTTCGGGTGCGGTCCGGCGACGGCCAGGCGCACACGTTCCGTCACCCCGACGGCGTGCTCTTCCTGACCCAGTTCACCCAGGTCGCCATGGCCGTCCTGGCATCGGCCCAGGTGGCCGAGCTGCGCGAATCGGGGGTCTTTGTCGAAGGCGCGCTGACCGCCGGGCACTCGGTCGGCGAGTACAACGCCCTTGCTGCCGTGACGGGCACACTCACCCTTGAAGCCGTCGTCGAGGTGGTCTACCAACGGGGCACCGTCATGCACGAGCTCGTTCCCCGCGACGCCGAGGGCCGCAGCGACTACCGGCTTGCCGCCATTCGGCCGTCGCAGATCGGACTGGATGACGACGACGTCCGGGACTTCGTCGCCTCCATCGCGTTCGAGACCGGCGAGTTCCTCGAGATCGCCAACGAGAACCTGCGCGGCTCGCAGTACGTCGTCGCCGGAACCGTCCGCGGGTGTGAAGCACTCGAGGCCGAAGTCGAGCGGCGCCGAGTCGAGGCTGGTGGCCGCGGAGCCTTCGTCCTCGTCCCCGGCATCGACGTGCCATTCCACTCACGCGTCCTGCGCGGCGGCGTGGATTCGTTCCGGGCCCGGCTCGACGAGCTCCTGCCACCCGCGATCGATCCCGAGATCCTGGTGGGTCGGTATGTCCCGAACCTGGTGGCGCGCACCTTCTCCCTCGACGACGACTTCCTGCGCTCCATCCTGGACGTCGTACCGGCCGAGCGGATCGAAGCGGTTCTCGCCGACCGGGCTGCGTGGATCGGCCGCGAGGGCGAGCTCTGCCGGCTCGTGCTCGTGGAACTGCTGGCCTGGCAGTTCGCCAGCCCAGTGCGCTGGATCGAGACCCAGGACCTGTTCTTCGCCTCACCGGCCGACAGCATCAACGGCGAGGCTGGCTTGGGCGTTGAGCGTGTTGTTGAGGTCGGCGTGGGCTCCGCACCGACCTTGGCCAACATCGCGTCCCAGACGGTCAAGCTGCCGCGCGTCGCACGCCGGCTCGCCGGGCCGGTTGAGGTACTCAACGTCGAGCGTGATTCGGCTGCGGTGTTCGGAACCGACGAGGATCTTCCGGTTGACGCTGATGAACCCGACACTGACGAGGCGCAGGCCGACACCGCTCCGGAGCCAGCCGCGCCCGCCACGCGCGCAACCGACAACGTCGAGCCTGTCGCTGACCTTTCCTTCAGCGCCGGGGACGCGGCGCGGCTGCTGATCGCCTGGTGGACGAAGGTGCGCCCCGATCAGCTGGGCGCGGCAGATTCCATCGAGTCGCTGTGCGACGGAGCCTCTTCGCGGCGCAATCAGCTCCTGGTGGATCTCGGCGCCGAGCTGTCGCTCGGCGCGATCGACGGCGCTGCCGAAGCAGACCTGCCAACCCTCACCCAGACCGTCACCGGCCTGGCTCGGGGCTACCGTCCGCTGGGCCCCGTGCTCTCGGCCACGCTGGCCGACCACCTCAAGGACGTGCTCGGCCCGGCAGGCGTCCGGTCGGCTGCGATCTCCGATCGAGTGGCCAACCACTGGTCGCTCGGTCCCGGCTGGGCCACGCATGTGCTCACCCGATTCGCTCTGGCGACGCGCGATGGCGCGAGCACCCGGGGCGACTCCCTGCGCACGGCCGAACCGCCAACCTCGGCGGGCGACGTGGACGCACTCGTCGACGGCGTGGTGCTGAGCCTCGCCGCCGAGCGCGGCGTCACCGTCGAACCGGCGGGTTCCGGCGAGGCGCTCGCCGTTGACGCCGAAGCGTTGGCCGCCGTGACCGGCGACATCACCGGCGCCCTGGTGGCCTCGGCCCGCGAGCTGCTGGAACGCCTCGGCGAGGAAACCGCGCCCGTTACGGCAGGCTCTACGGACGACGACGCTGCCGAGATTCTCGCCCGGGTCGAAGCCGAGCTGGGGCGTGATTGGGTCAAGGCCACGGCGCCGGCATTCGACACGCAGCGCGCCGTCCTGCTGGACGACCGCTGGGCCAGCGTCCGGGAGGACGTCGTCCGGATCGCCTCGGGTCAGGAAGTCGAGGCAGATTTCTTGGGGGCCGGTCCTGAGGTCGCCGCGATGGCTCGCTGGTTCGGCCTGACTGACATCGCTGAAGCCGCGGCCGCCGAAGAGCGGGGGGCTTGGGTCGACGACGTCGCCGTCGTCACGGGTGCCAGTGACGGGTCGATCGCGGCCTCGATCGTGGCCGACCTGCTGCGCGGCGGTGCGACGGTCGTTGCCACGACGTCATCCCTCGACGCCCCCAAGTTGGCGTTCTTCAAGAACCTGTACCGGACGAACGCTCGGGTCGGAGCCACGCTGTGGGTCGTCCCGGCCAACATGGCCTCGTACCAGGATGTCGACGCACTCGTCGAGTGGGTCAGCACCGAGCAGACGCGTTCGGTCGGCCCGACGACTCACGTCACCAAGCCGGCACTGCGCCCGACGCTGTTGTTCCCGTTCGCTGCCGGGCGGGTCCTCGGCGATGCTGCCGATGCTGGTTCGCGCGCCGAGGTCGAGGCCCGCATCCTGCTGTGGTCGGTCGAGCGCCTGGTCGGCGCACGCTGGCACGGCGTCTCCGAGACTGACCGACTGCACGTCGTCCTGCCCGGCTCGCCCAACCGGGGCATGTTCGGCGGAGATGGCGCCTACGGCGAGACCAAGGCCGCCCTCGATGCCCTGGTCGCCAGGTCGGCCCGCGAGTCGTGGGGCCGTCGGGTGACGCTGGCTCACGCAGTCATCGGCTGGGTGCGTGGCACCGGCCTGATGGGTGGCAACGACACCCTCGTCGCAGCGGTGGAAGCCGCCGGAGTCCGCACCTGGACGCCGGATGAGATGGCCGCCGAGCTACTCGACCTGTGCACGCCCGCGGCGCGTCGGAATGCCGCTGAGCAGGCGCTTCATGCTGACTTCGCGGCCGGCTTGGCCGACGTCGACCTGTCGGCGCTGACCCCGATGTCGCCACCCCCCGAGGAGGAGGCGTTCGACGGGGTCACGATCGACGCACTGCCGCCGTCGCCGGCCGATGTGGTCGACGCAGCGCCACTCCCGTGGGCTGAGGTATCGCTGCGGCCCGAGGACATGGTCGTGATCGTCGGTGCCGGCGAGCTCGGGCCGCACGGTTCGTCGCGCACCCGCTACCAGATGGAGATCGCCGATGCGCTGTCGGCGGCCGGTGTTCTGGAGCTGGCCTGGGTGACCGGTCTCGTTCGTTGGGATGCTGCCGGACGCACCTGGTTCGACGTCGAATCCGGCGACCCGGTTTCGGAGTCCGCCATCGCCGAGCGGTATCGCGAGGCCGTCGCCGAGCGCTGCGGCATCCGGTCGTACGTCGACGACGGCACGATGGTCGATCATTCAGCGCCGCTGCTGTCGTCGGTGTTCCTCGACCGCGACCTGGCGTTCAACGTCGCCAGTGAAGCCGAAGCGAAGGCCTTGCAGGCCGCCGCGCCCGAGCACACCACGATCGAGCCGACTCCGGACGGCGACTGGATCGTGCGTCGCAAGGCTGGTTCGGAGATCCGGGTGCCGCTGCGCAAGCCGATCACCCGAACCGTCGGTGGACAGATTCCGACCGGATTCGATCCGGCTGCCTGGGGCATCCCGGGCGAGATGGTCGAATCGGTTGACCGGGTGGCCCTGTGGAACCTGGTCTGCACCGTCGATGCCTTCCTGTCCAGCGGCATCACGCCGACTGAGCTCATGCAGGCCGTTCACCCGGCCCGCGTCGCCAACACCCAAGGCACCGGCATGGGCGGCATGACCTCGATGCAGTCGCTTTACATCGACAACCTGCTCGGCAAGAGCGTCCCCAACGACTTGCTCCAGGAGGCGCTGCCGAACGTCATCGCCGCCCACGTCGTGCAGTCCTACGTCGGCAGCTACGGATCGATGATCCACCCGGTCGCCGCCTGCGCCACCACGGCCGTCTCGGTCGAGGAAGGGGTCGACAAGATCCGTGTGGGCAAGGCCGACGTCGTCGTCGCGGGTGGCTTCGATGACCTTGGGACCGAAGGCATTGTCGGGTTTGCCTCGATGTCCGCCACGGCCGACACCGAGGCCATGCGGGCTCAAGGCATAGATGATCGTCGGTTCAGCCGGGCGAACGACCGGCGCCGGGGCGGTTTCGTCGAATCGCAGGGCGGCGGCACGCTGCTGCTCGCCCGCGGTGACGTCGCCCTGCGGATGGGTCTGCCCGTCCTCGGCGTCGTCGCCTACGCCGGTTCATTCGGCGACGGCATCCACCAGTCGATCCCGGCTCCCGGTCTCGGAGCCCTGGCCGCGGGCCTCGGCGGGCCAGAATCCATGCTGGCGAGATCTCTCGCTGCCCATGGTGTTGCGGCGGATGACATCGCCGTTGTCAGCAAGCACGACACGTCCACGGCGGCCAACGATCCGAACGAGTCGGACCTGCACGAGCGCCTCGCCACCGCGCTCGGCCGCGACGCCGGCAACCCGCTGCTGGTGGTGTCGCAGAAGTCCCTGACCGGCCACGCCAAGGGTGGAGCCGCCGCCTTCCAGTTGACCGGGTTGTGCCAGACGCTGGTCGATGGTGTCGTTCCGCCGAACCGGAGCCTGGACTGCGTCGACGACGCGCTCGCGAAGCACCAGCGCCTCGTCTGGCTGCGGGAGCCGCTGGCCACCGGACCGCTGAAGGCGGGCCTCGTGACCAGCCTCGGCTTCGGGCACGTGGCCGGCCTCATCGCCGTGGTCCATCCCGAGGCATTCCTCGCCACACTCGACGAGAGCGAGCGGTCGGCGTACGAAGCAGCCGCGCGTCGGCGTCGCGTCGAGGGCAGGCTCCGGATTGCCCGCGTCATGCTCGGCGAGGACGGCTACGTCAAGCCGCGCGGACGGCGGCTGGGCGAGAAGCCCGCCGCGGACATCGAGGCTGCGGTGCTGCTCGATGCGACCGCCCGACTCGGCGAGGACGAGGTCTACGCATGTCAGTGATTGAAGCGCCACCCATCGGCCACGTCCTGGGTGTTGGCGTCGACTTGGTCCACGTGCCGACGTTCGCCGAGCAACTCGACGTTCCCGGATCCCGGTTCGCCGGCGTGTTCACGCCGGGGGAGAGGTCTGACGTGGCCGAGCGGGGTGGCGATGCTCGGCACTGGGCCGTCCGCTGGGCGGCCAAGGAGGCCGTCGTCAAGGCCTGGTCGGCCGCGCTGTTCGGCGAACCGGCCGTCATGGGCGATGAGGTGTTCGGCCTGATCGAGACCGTCACGGATGCATGGGGACGGCCGCAGGTTCGACTGCATGGCGAAGTCGCGCGTCATCTGGCCGGCTGCTCGATCGATGTGTCGCTGAGTCACGACGGCGACCACGCGATCGCCTATGCCGTGCTCAGTCAGTCGGCGCTTTCGGCCTGAAGCAGGTAGGCCGACAGCAGTCGCTTGAGCTCGATGACGGCTTCACGGTGCTCCTGCCCGTCGCGGATCGAGAAGTTGAACATCGAGTACGCAACGTGGACGATCACCTCAGCGATGATGCGCCTGCGGTCGCGCGGTGTGCCCGGCGTGAGCGGGGCCAGGACCCGAGCAATGTCGCCGGCCAGTTCGCGCTCGTAGAGCGCCGCTGTGGCCCGGGTGGCCGGAGTCGACTGGACCGCGTGCCAGACGGCGCGACGCGAGGGGTCGTCGCGCCAGAGAGCCGCGACGTGGTCGAGCAGGCGGTTGAGCAGCTTGACCCAGTCGAGCGACGGGATCTGCGCGGCGAATTTGGCCACCTCGTCCCGGACCGCCTCGGTGTCGACCCGATCGAGCTCGCACACGATGACGTACTTGTTGGCGAAGAACTGGTAGAGCGTGCCGATCGGCACCTCGGCTCGGTGGGCGACTTCCTCGCAGGTGAACGACTCGAAACCAACCTCCAGCAGGAGTTCACGGGAGACCTCGAGGAGCCGGTCGAACTTCTTCTGGCTGCGCTCCTGGGTGGGACGCCGCCGTGGCTCGAGGATCTCGGGAGCACTGGTGGTCATGGTGGTTTCAGAGCCTAGCGTCGGTGGTCGGGGAGAGTGACGTACGAAACATGAGGATGTACTCATGATAGTGCTAGAATGTGAGAACAACCTCATGTTTGGAGCTGCCATGACGATCGCGCCACATCACGCCCTGGGACACCCGCACGCCGTGTCCCATCCCCGACGCACTGTCCTGGACCGCCGCGAGGCCGCGGCCCAGCGCGTCGAGCCGCGTGGGCGACGGACGATGACCGCGGAGGAGCGCGCCGCTGAGCTGGTCGATCAGGGAACGTTCACCTGGATCAATCGCCAGTACGCCGCGAAGGCCGGTGTGGTCACCGGGTGGGGGCTCGTGGACGGGCGTCCGGTCGTCGTGACCAGCCAAGACGCCGCGATCGCGTCCGGTGCCATCGGCACCGAGCTGGCTGACGCGGTGCAATCGGCGCAGCGCTTCGCCATCGATCACGGTTATCCCATCGTGTACCTCAACGACTCCGGCGGAGCCCGCATCCACGACGGGATCAAGGCGCTCCACGGCTGCGGCGGCATCTTCAACCTCAACGTGAAGGCCACCCGACGCGTGCCCCAGATCTCGGTCATCCTCGGGCCGTGTGCCGGCGCCGCGGCGTACTCGCCGGCGCTGACGGACTGGACGATCATGGTCCGCGAACTCGGTCAGATGTTCCTGACGGGCCCTGACATCGTCAAGGCGGCCACCGGTGAGGACGCGACGGCCGAGGAGATCGGTGGCAGCGGGATGCATGCCGGCACCAGTGGGGTCGCCCACCTGGCCGTCGACGATGAGTCGTCCGCGCTGGCAGCAGCTCGGCACCTGCTCTCGTTCCTGCCGTCGCACGCCGGTGGCGCGTTGCCCGGGTTGCCATCCATCGACCCCGACCCGATTGCCGAGGCCCGGCTGTCGACCGTCGTGCCGGAAAAGGCGAGCGTCGTCTTTGACATGCACGATGTGCTGAATGGTGTCCTCGACCGCGGTCCCCGGCTGGAGCTGATGCCCGACTACGCGCCCAGCGTCATCACGATGCTGGCCCGGCTCGACGGGCGTCCGGTGGGCGTCGTGGCCAACCAGCCGAAGGCTCGTGGCGGCATCCTCGACGCGAAGTCGTCGGTCAAGGCCGCGCGGTTCATCAACTTCTGCGGTCGGTTCGGCGTGCCGGTGCTGACGTTCGTCGATGTACCCGGCTTCCTGCCGGGCACGGTGGAGGAGTCGCGCGGCGTCATCACGCACGGTGCGACCCTGCTGCGTGCCTACGCCGAAGCCGACGACGTGGCCAAGCTGACGATCATCGTGCGGAAGGCGTACGGCGGGGCGTACATCGCCATGGGCTCGCCGTCGATCGGCGCCGATCGCTCGTGGGCCTGGCCGGCCTCCGAGGTCGCCGTGATGGGGCCGGGCGGAGCCGTCGGGCTTCTGCACCGGCGCGCGTTGGCCGATGCTGAAGACCCGGCCGCTCTGCGGGACGAACTGGCCGCCAAGTACCGCGAGGAAGTCGCGTCTCCCTACGTAGCCGCGGACGCCGGTATCGTCGACGACGTGATCCTTCCCGAGGAGACTCGCGCCCGTCTGGTGGGTGCGTTGCGGGTGATGAGCGCCCGTCCATGACCGATTCCGTTCCGCTGCCGGCGCCCATCGTGGCGAACGTGTGGCAGCTGCGCGTCGCCGTCGGTGACGCCGTGGACATCGGCACCGTGGTGGCCGTGCTGGAATCGATGAAGATGGAGATCCCGGTCGAGGCTCACGTGGCTGGCACGGTCGTCGACCTGCCGGCTCCGGAGGGGACGATCGTTCAGGAAGGCGATCCGGTCGCGGTCATCCAGCTGTGATCCGCTGGCCGGCTATGCCGTCTCGAGCGCCGCGTCGAGCGTGATGGCCGTTCCGCCCAAGGCCTTGCTGATCGGGCAGCCGGCTTTGGCTTTGTCGGCGGCGGCCTGGAATGCGGCGTCGTCGATGCCCTCGGCTTCGGCCCGAACGGTGAGCTTGATGGCCGTGATCTTGAAGCCACCTTCGGGATCGGGGCCCAAGCTGACCGCCGCCGTCACGTCTGACCGGATCGGGGTGCCGCCAGCCTGTGCGATCTCGTTGGAGAGGGCCATGGAATAGCAGGACGAGTGCGACGCGGCGAGGAGCTCCTCCGGCGTGGTGACGGAGCCGTCGTTCTCATCTGAGGCGCGCTTGGGGAACGAAACGTCGAAGGTGCCCAGGCCTGAGCTGCTCAGTTCAACCTGGCCGGATCCGTCTTGGAGGCCGCCATCCCAGGCGGTGCGTGATTCGCGAGTTGGCATGGCCCCGACGTTACTCGCGGCCGGGTCCGTCATGGCGCGTCGGTGGCAGGCGCGACCTCGTACTTCGCATTGACGAACTGCTTGGCGCGGTTGACCTCGACGAGCCGGAGCCGCGTCGAATCGAGAACGCGGGGGAGCAGTGGTGCGCCGGCGCCGAGCGTCACTGGCGCGATGGAGACGTGGACCTCATCCAGCGCCGCGGCGTCGGCGAACTGGCCGACAAGGTCGCCGCCGCCCACCAGCCATACGTCCTTCTCGCCGGCGGCCTCGCGGATGGCGGGAAGGTGCTCGCTCACCTCGCCGCTGACGAAGCGAACGTTGGCACCGGGGATGACGGGCAGGTCGGTGCGCGAGGTGAAGACGAAGGTCGGTCGGTCGCCGTGGAACTCCTGCCACTTCTCTGGGTGCTCGAGCAGGTTCTCGTGTTCGATGATCCAGCGATACGTCGACGATCCCTCGACCATCGCGCCCACACCCTGGATGAAGGTGTTCATCTCGCCGAGACTCTCCTGGCCGCCGTCGACGACGAACAGCCAGTCCAGGGAATGGTTCGGATCGGCCAAGTACCCGTCGAGCGTGGTTGCGGTCGCGTAGACGAAGCGGGTCATGGTGCGACCGTACGACGCGGCGCGGACGTTTTCGCCCGGGGCGCCGCTGGTAGGCTCACGTGGTCGTTGGGCCCCCGTAGCTCAGGGGATAGAGCACCGCCCTCCGGAGGCGGGAGCGCAGGTTCGAATCCTGCCGGGGGCGCCACATTTCAGTGGCTTGCGCTGCCGGTTGTCGCGAGTGTCGCGCCGAGGCCGATCATCATGGCGCCGCCGGTGGTGCCGAGGTGATCGAGTCGTTGTGGCTTGCGAGCAAACCAGTCGCGAGCCCGAGACGCGGCAACGACCCAGCAGCCGTCCGAGACGATCGCCATGGCGCAGAACAGGGCGCCGAGCGCGATGAGCTGGAGCGCCGCGGGCGACGACGCGTCGATGAACTGAGGCAGGAAGGCGGCGAAGAAGACCAGCGTCTTCGGGTTGGTGATTCCGACGACCATGCCGGTGCGGACCGAGCCCCAAGCTGACATGGGTCGTGGCGCGCTGGACATGCCTGCCATGGTCTGCCGGGCGTCGCCCCGGTGCCTGATCGCTTGGACGCCCAGGTAGACGACGTAGGCCGCACCCGCCAGCTTCAAGACGGTGAAGGCCGTGGCTGAAGCGGCGACCAGGGCACCAAGACCGATGGCCAGCGCGATGATCTGGCCAAAGACGCCGACGCCATTGCCGACGGCCGACAGCAGCGCGTCCCGGCGCCCCACGGTCAGTGCGCGTCCGATGGTGAACAGCAGGCTCGGTCCCGGAACCTGGATGAACAAGAGGGACGCAAGGATGAAGGCGACGAACTGGCTGACCGATGACACGAATCCATCATCGCGCATTGGCGCTGGGGACTACCGTGAGGAAGTGGCCGCTGGGCAAGCCGGGTCGGGGCGGATTCCCCGAGTCCTCGTCGTGGACGACGCGCCGTCCATCCGGCTCCTGATCCGCACGAACCTTGAGCTGGCGGAGTTCGATGTGCACGAGGTCGAGGACGGCCTCGCGTGTCTCTCACATCTGGCCGCGGTCGACGAGCTGCCCGACGTCGTCACGCTTGACGTGATGATGCCGAAGCAGGGCGGACTCGCCACCGCAGCCGCCATTCGGTCCGACCCGCGCACCGCCGGTGTCGGCATCGTCATGGTCACGACACAGAACCTGCCGAGTGACATCGCCCGGGGCGAGCGGGCGGGCGTCGATGCCTACCTGACAAAGCCGTTCGATCCCGACGAGCTGGTGGCCACGGTGAAGGCGGTGGCCGCCCGGGCGGCCACGCGCTCAGGGGGCGCACCGGATCCCACGGTCCTAATCGCGCCCCGGGCCCCCCTGTCCCCGCCGGTACCCTTGACCGGTGACTCCGGAGCAGCTGTCTGACGCCTTCGTGGCCGCCCTCGCCGACCTTGTGGCAGCGGGTGAGATCACGCTGCCCGGCGGCGTTCCGGCGACGGTCCTGGTGGAGCGGCCGAAGGTCAAGGAGCACGGCGACTACGCCACCAACGTCGCGCTTCAACTGGGCAAGAAGGCCGGGCTCGACCCGCGCGAGTTCGCCGGGCTGCTCGCTGATCGGCTCGCCGGCCGCGACGACATCGCCTCGGTGGACGTGGCCGGACCCGGCTTCCTGAATGTCCGGGTCGCTGCCGCTGCCCAGGGCTCGCTCGCTGCGGAGATCGTGCGTTCCGGAGCCGCCTACGGCACCAACGAGGCGAGTGTCGGCCATCGCATCAATCTCGAGTTCATCAGCGCCAACCCGACCGGTCCACTTCATCTGGGGCACACCCGCTGGGCCGCCGTGGGCGATGCGCTCGCCCGTGTCCTGCGCGCGTCGGGCGCCGAGGTGAGCACCGAGTTCTACATCAACGACCGTGGGACCCAGATGGACAAGTTCGGGGAGTCCCTGGCAGCGCGCGCACGAGGTGAACAGCCCCCGGCGGACGGCTACCACGGCGAATACGTCGCGGCACTCGCCGCGCGCGTGGTCGAGCGCAACCCGAGTGTTCTCGAGCTTCCGGTTGATGAGCAGGTCGCTGTCTTCCGCGAGGCCGGCTACGAGCTCCAGCTCGCCGAGCAACGGTCCGAGCTTGAGGAGTTCCGCACGCATTTCGATGTGTGGTTCTCGGAGCGATCACTGCATGGGGACACCGGCGGGGTGGCGGGCGCGGTCGAGCACGGGTTTGACCGTCTGCGTGAACAGGGCCACCTGTACGAGGCCGACGGCGCGACCTGGATGCGCACCACGGACTTCAATGACGACAAAGACCGCGTCCTCGTCAAGGCCGACGGTGAGTTGACGTACTTCGCGTCGGACACCGCCTACTACGTCAACAAGCGGGAGCGCGGCTTCGACCGCTGCATCTATCTGCTGGGCGCCGACCACCATGGCTACGTCGGCCGCTTGTCAGCCATGGCCGCCTGCGTCGGCGACTCGCCGGGTGAGCACCTGGAGGTGCTCATCGGCCAGCTGGTGAAGATCGTGCAAAACGGCGAGGAGCTCAAGCTGTCGAAGCGGGCCGGCACGATCGTCTCGCTGCGTGAGCTCATCGACCTGATCGGGGTCGATCCGCTGCGCTACACGCTCAGCCGCTACCCGGTCGATTCGCCGCTGACGCTCGACGTCGCCGAGATGACCAGCAAGAGCAACGACAACCCGGTGTACTACGTGCAGTACGCGCACGCGCGGATGTCGAGCATCCTGCGCAATGCCGCTGACCTCGGTATTCCGGTCGACGTCGAGGTATTCGACGCCGGCCAGCTGGCCGCAGAGCAGGAGGGTGATCTGCTGCGCGCGTTGGCCGAGTTCCCGCGGGTCGTGGCACGGTCCGCCGAACTGCGCGAGCCGCACCGAGTCGCCCGCTATCTGGAGGCCACGGCCGCCGCCTTCCACCAGTTCTACGACCATTGCCGGGTCCTGCCCCAAGGTGACGAGGTGGTCGGGCCCGTTCACCAAGCACGGCTTGTGCTGATCGCGGCCACCCGTCAGGTGATCGGCAACGGCCTCGGGCTTCTCGGCGTCTCTGCGCCGGAGCGGATGTGACGCCATGAGTGAGCTCACGCGACCCGACATTCGGGGATGGCTGAAGAAGCCGGACGACGTCAACGAGCTCGTACCAGCCTTGTGGGCGTCCGGTGTGTCCAAGGTTGACGGTGTCCTGACCGTTGCGGGTTTGACCGCCACCGAGCTCGCCGCGGAGTTCGGCACGCCGACATATGTCGTCGACGAGGACGATTTCCGGTCGCGGGCGCGGGCGTTCCGCGAGGCTTTCGGCCGCGTGGGCGCAGACGTCTACTACGCCGGCAAGGCGTTCCTGTGCGTGGCCGCGGCCCGCTGGGTGGCCGACGAGGGGCTCAACCTGGACGTATGCAGCGGCGGCGAACTGGCGGTCGCACTGCGGGCCGGGTTCCCGCCCGGCCGGATCGGCATGCACGGCAACAACAAGTCCGTGGCCGAGCTGCGGCGTGCGCTGGAAGTCGGAGTGGGTCGCATCATCGTCGACTCGGCCGAGGAGATCGCCCGCCTCGATGCCCTCACGACCGAGCTCGGTGTGAAGGCCCCGGTCCTCGTGCGCGTCACGGCCGGAGTCGAGGCGCACACGCACGAGTACATCTCGACCTCGCACGAAGACCAGAAGTTCGGCTTCGCCATCACCGGTGGTGCCGCGATGGACGCGGTGCGGAAGGCGCACGAGGCGCCGGGCTTGGAGCTGATCGGGCTGCACTCGCACATCGGCTCCCAGATCTTCGTCACCGATGGATTTGAGGTGGCCGCGCGCCGCGTCCTGCGCCTGCACGCGCAGATCCGAGACGAACTCGGCGTCGAGCTTCCCGAACTGGATCTTGGCGGTGGCTTCGGGATCGCGTATACGACGCAGGACGACCCCGCCACCCCCGACGCACTGGCCACGAGCATGCGCGCCATCGTCGATGCCGAATGCGCGAGCCTCGGGGTCAACGTTCCGCGCCTGTCGGTGGAGCCCGGTCGAGCCATCGCCGGTCCCTCCACGTTCACCCTCTATGAAGTCGGCACGGCCAAGGACGTTGAGCTCGACGGTGGTGCGAGCCGGAAGTACGTGTCGGTCGACGGCGGCATGAGCGACAACGTCCGGCCGGCGCTCTACGGCGCCGATTATTCGTGCACCCTTGCCTCGCGGTCATCGTCGGCCGCACCGGTGCTCAGCCGAGTGGTCGGCAAGCACTGCGAGTCGGGCGACATCGTCGTGCGGGACGAATACCTGCCGGCTGACGTCCGGGCCGGCGACCTGATCGCCGTGCCCGGGACGGGGGCCTATTGCCGCTCGATGGCCAGCACGTACAACCACGTGCCGCGCGCCGCGGTGGTGGCCGTTCGATCGGGTGAGGCACGGGTAATCCTGCGTCGCGAGACCGAGGACGACCTGTTCGCCCTGGACGAGGGCTAGATCTGGTTGCCGGGCAGCTCAGGCTGCGCAGATTTGCGTCGGCGTCTCATCGGTCGTCGACTGACGGTCTTTCTCCTCGCCGTCCACGGTGATCACGCAGGTTGAGTGAATTCCGAGCGTGTTCGTTGATATGCCGACCTGTACGACCGGAAACCCGCTGTTGATCGTTCGGCTGCGCTGGACATTCCCCCGGCCCGCTTCGGTCTCGGGGTCGTTGCGCCACGTGATCTCATAGTGTGCGCCCCCGGTGATTGTCACCTTGACCTCGTGCTTGCCCCGCTTGCCGAACTCGCTGGTGAAGATGCTCTGCGTGGCTGGCCCGATCCTGCGTGCTGGACCGTGGCCGGCATTGGGGTCGAGTGGTGCGACGGCGTCGGTGTCGGACACGTCGGTGGGGGCCTCCGGCAGCGTCGCGGTCACGATGTCTGAGCTGAAAGCAGCAGCGCTCACCAAGGCCAGCCCGAGAATGATGACGATGCTGGCCGCAGCCATACGAGCGATGCGACGCATACTCCAAGGTTAGCGGGGGGTCCACGCCGATACGCTGGTGCGGTGAGCTCCCTGAAGGTCGCGCTGCTCGGCTGCGGCGTTGTTGGTTCGGAGGTCGCGCGCGTCCTGACGAAGGATGCGGGTGAGCTTGCGAACCGCATCGGAGCGCCCTTGGAGCTGGTCGGCATTGCCGTGCGCGACCTCGAGCGGCATCGCGGCCGCGGGCTGCCGGACGAGCTCTTCACCACCGATGCGCACGAACTCGTCACGCGTGGTGACCTGGACATCGTGATCGAGGTCATTGGCGGCATCGAGCCGGCCCGCGAGCTCATCATGTCGGCGCTCGAGCATGGCGCCTCCGTCGTCACGGCCAACAAGGCGTTGCTCGCCCGCGACGCGGAGGCTCTGTACGACGCCGCTGCGAAGGCCGACCGGGACCTTGCGTTCGAGGCCGCCGTCGCCGGCGCCATTCCGATCGTCCGCCCACTGCGGGAATCGCTGGCCGGAGATGCGGTCGAGCGCGTGCTTGGCATCGTCAACGGCACGACCAACTTCATCCTCGACTCCATGACGACGACCGGCGAGAGTTTCGAGTCCGCGCTCGCCGAGGCCCAGCGTCTCGGTTACGCGGAGGCCGACCCGACTGCGGACATCGAGGGTCATGACGCGGCCGCCAAGGCGGCGATCCTCGCCGGGCTGGCGTTCCACACGCGGGTGACCATTGGCGACGTCCATTGCGAGGGCATCAGTGGAGTGACGTCCGCCGACGTGGCATTGGCCAAGGAGATCGACAGCGTCGTCAAGCTGCTGGCCATCTGCGAGAAGGTCGACACGCCCGAGGGCCCGGCCATCTCGGTGCGCGTGCACCCGGAGATGATCCCCGACACCCACCCGCTGGCCAGTGTTCGCGGTGCGTTCAACGCCGTGTTCGTCGAGAGCGAGTCGGCTGGAGAGCTGATGTTCTACGGTCCCGGTGCCGGCGGTTCGCCCACCGCCAGTGCGGTCCTCGGCGACGTCGTCTCGGCGGCACGTAACCGCGTGCGCGGGGTCGTCGGTCCAGGGGAGTCGACCCACGCTGACCTCGAAGTCGTCGACATCGGCCGGACCCGGACGAGTTACCACCTGGCCATCGACGTTGATGACCGTACCGGCGTGCTTGCCGCGATTGCCCAGGTGTTCGCTGACCACGGCGTGTCCATCAAGACGGTGCGGCAGGACGGGTACGACGAGGATGCCCAGCTTGTCATCGTCACCCATCAGGCGCTCGATGCGAACCTGGCCGCGACGGCAGCCGCGCTGCGCGAGTTGGACGTGGTCCACGACGTTTCGTCAGTCATTCGGGTCGAAGGAAGCTAGGCATGGTCGAGTCCAATGTGCACGTCGGAGACGGCCCGTGGCGCGGCGTCATTGCCGAGTTCCGTGACCGGCTCCCGCTCGCACCCGACGCGCCAGTCATCACGCTGAGCGAAGGGGGCACCCCGCTCGTCCCCTCGGCGTGGCTGTCAGGACTGACCGGCGGCGACGTTCATCTGAAGGTCGAGGGGAGTAACCCCACCGGGTCGTTCAAGGACCGCGGCATGACGCTGGCGATCTCGCATGCCGCCGGTGAGGGCGCCAAGGCTGTGGTGTGCGCATCGACCGGCAACACGTCCGCCTCGATGGCGGCCTACGCCGCGCGCGCGGGACTGACGCCGATCGTGCTGGTGCCGCACGGCCGCATCGCGGCCGGCAAGATGGCCCAGGCGGTCATGTTCGGGGCCGAGATCATCCAGATCCGTGGTGGCTTCGACGAGTGCCTGAACCTGGCGCGCGGGCTCGCCGACGAGTACCCGGTCTCGCTGGTCAACTCGGTCAATCCCATGCGGCTGCAAGGACAGAAGACGGCGTCCTTCGAGATCATCGCTCAGCTCGGCGCTGCCCCCGATCTCCATGTGATGCCGGTCGGCAACGCCGGCAACATCTCCGCGTACTGGATGGGCTTCGTCGAATCCGGTGTCGCACCGCGCATGTGGGGTTTCCAGGCAGCTGGAGCAGCACCGCTGGTGGTCGGTCACCCGATCTCCGATCCGCAGACCGTCGCCAGCGCCATCCGGATTGGCAACCCGGCGTCGTGGGATCTTGCGATTGCAGCGCGGGATGAGTCCGGCGGGCGCATCGATGCCGTGACTGATGAGCAGATCCTTGCCGCACAGCGTGCGCTCGCCCGACACGACGGCGTGTTCGTCGAACCGGCGTCCGCCGCCGGCGTGGCCGGCTTGGTGGCTGCCGCCGAGGCTGGCGAGGTCGACCCCGGCATGACCATCTCGGTCACGGTGACCGGCAACGGGCTGAAGGACATCGAGACTGCCTTGGGCGGCGTCGATTCGGTCGTCGACTCGGTCATCGATGCCGACGTGCACGAGGCAGCGCGGGCGGCCGGCCTCGCATGACAGTCCCCGGCAAGCGGGAGGTACCCCCCGCGAATGGTGTGAGCACCGTCGTCGTCCCGGCCAGCAGCGCGAACCTCGGCCCGGGGTTCGACGCTTTTGGGCTGGCGCTCACCCTGCGCGACGAGTTGATCGCGACCGAGATCCCGTCCGGCCTTGAGATCGAGGTGACGGGCGAAGGCGCCGAGAGCATCCCCCGCGGACCGGAGCACCTCGTGGTGAAGGCCATGGAGGCCGCGTTCGCTCACCTGGGCGCTCGCCCGACAGGCATTCGGCTGACCTGCACGAACGCCATCCCACACGCCCGCGGGTTGGGCTCGTCCGCAGCCGCGATCGTCGGGGGACTGACGCTCGGTGGACAACTCGTCGGGCAACCGCTGGAGCAGCGTGACCTCCTGGTACTGGCGACACGGCTCGAAGGACATCCGGACAACGTCGCCGCGGCGATCCACGGTGGATTCACGATCGCGTGGATCGAGCCGAATGGCCCGCAGGTACTGCGCCTGGACGCGCAGGTGCCCGCCACGGTGCTCATCCCGCCCTCGCCGGTTTCGACCGACATGGCCCGGCGGCTGCTGCCGGCTCGCGTTCCGCACGCGGACGCTGCCTCGAACGCCGCGCGGGCCGCGCTGATGGTCGCAGCGCTGCAGGGACACCCCGAGCTTCTGATGGCTGCGACCGAGGACTCCCTGCATCAGCCCTACCGAGCCGAAGCGATGCCGCAGTCGTACGAACTCGTTCAGGAGCTTCGGTCGGTGGACATTCCGGCGGTGATCTCAGGCGCTGGTCCCACCGTCCTCGCGTTCGCCCGTGAACTCCCCGTGCCGGACGGCTGGGCGGCGCACGAGCTCGACGTCGACCCGAGCGGCGTGCAAGTGCGCTGAGTGTCGCCGCGACGGATCACGCGGACCTGTTACAGTTGATGGGTCGGAGTCGAGATCTTCTCCCCGACAGCATCACTCTGATGAACCAGCCCAGTGGGTCAAACCACGGTGGCTGCACCTCACGTGACGAATTCCGCTCTGCAGGTTTCGACCGGCCGGTGGAATCGTCCAGTAAAGGAACCACGTGTCTGACAAGACGACTGAGAACGTCGAATCACCCGCGCCCGCAGTGGCGACCGATACCGATTCGACGGAAACTCCGAAACAGCAAGCCGCTCCGAAGAAGTCCGGTGGCGGCCTCGGCGGCAAAGTGATCGCCGAACTCCAGGAAATCGCCGCCGAGCTCAAGATCGACGGTGCGTCCAGCATGCGCAAGGGCGAGCTGATCGACGCCATCAAGGCGGCCCGCGGCGACGCCAAGGCCACGCCCAAGTCCAAGACCGACGCCATCGGTGCGGCTGACGTCAAGGAGTCCAAGCCCGCGCAGGGAGCCAACCGCAATCATCCCCCGCAAGCGGGAGGTGCCCCCAGCAACCAAGGCAACGCTGGCGGTGCCGGCAGCCCGGACGGCGATGAAGGCACCGGCCGGCGGCGCAACCGCCGCGGCCGCAACCGGGGCGGCAACCGCGGCCCCGACGGCGAACCGGTGATCACCGACGACGACGTGCTCGTCCCGGCCGCCGGGATCCTCGACATCCTCGACAACTACGCGTTCGTGCGCACCACCGGCTACATCCCCAGCGAGAGCGACGTCTATGTCTCGCTGTCGATGGTCAAGAAGTGGGGCCTGCGCAAGGGCGATGCGATCGTCGGCCAGGTCCGCCAGCCGCGCGAGGGTGAGCGCAAGGAGAAGTTCAATCCGATGGTGCGCGTCGACACCGTCAACGGCATGACGATCGACGACGCCAAGAAGCGCGTCGAGTTCGCCGGCCTCACCCCGGTGTACCCGACCGAGCGGCTGCGCCTCGAGGGCCAGGCCGCGGGTCTGACCGGCCGCGTCATCGACCTCGTCGCTCCGATCGGCAAGGGCCAGCGGGGCCTCATTGTGTCGCCGCCGAAGGCCGGCAAGACGCTGATCATGCAGCAGATCGCCAACGCCATCACCGAGAACAACCCTGAGGTCCACCTCATGGTGGTCCTCGTCGACGAGCGCCCAGAGGAGGTCACCGACTTCCAGCGTTCGGTCAAGGGTGAGGTCATTTCGTCCACGTTTGATCGACCCGCCACCGACCACACCACGGTCGCCGAGCTTGCGATCGAGCGGGCCAAACGGCTCGTCGAGCTGGGTCACGACGTCGTCGTGCTGCTCGACGGCATCACCCGCCTCGGCCGGGCCTACAACCTGGCTGCACCCGCCTCCGGCCGGATCATGTCCGGCGGTGTCGACTCGTCCGCGCTCTACCCGCCGAAGAAGATCTTCGGTGCGGCGCGCAACATCGAGGACGGCGGCTCGCTGACGATCATCGCCACCGCGCTGGTCGAGACCGGCTCACGCATGGACGAGGTGATCTTCGAGGAGTTCAAGGGCACCGGCAACATGGAGCTGCGGCTGCGTCGCGAGTTCGCCGACAAGCGCATCTTCCCGGCGATCGACGTCTCGGCGTCGAGCACCCGCCGCGAGGAGCTGCTCATCGACAAGGACGAGCTCGCCATCGTCTGGAAACTGCGCCGCCTGCTGTCCGGGCTGGAAGGCTCACAGGGCCTGGAGCTCGTCCTGGACAAGCTGGGGAAGTCCAGCACGAACGCAGAGTTCCTGTTGCAGATCAACAAGACGATGCCCGAGGTGGCTGCCGAATAGGGTGAGGTCATGACGACCGTCTACGACTTCACGGCCAAGGACATCAGCGGAGTTGAGCAGGCGCTCGCCGACTATCACGGCAAGGTGCTGCTCATCGTCAACACCGCGTCCCAATGTGGCTTCACCCCGCAGTACGGGCCGCTGCAGGAGCTGTACGACAAGTACTCCAGCCGCGGCCTCGTCATCCTCGGCTTCCCGTGTGATCAATTCGGTCACCAGGAGCCGGGGAGCGAGGGCGAGATCTCCGCGTTCTGTGAGAGCGAGTTCGGCATCACGTTCCCGATGTTCAGCAAGATCGACGTGAACGGCAAGAACGCCCACCCGCTGTACAAGTGGCTCAAGTCGGAGAAGAGCGGCATCCTCGGCGGCGCCATCAAGTGGAACTTCACGAAGTTTCTCGTCGATGCCGAGGGCAACGTCGTCAACCGATATGGCTCGACGACCACTCCGGAGAACATCGCCGCCGACATCGAACGGCTGCTGCCGGTCGAATAGGACTTGATCACAGGCTTGATTCAAGTCAGGGCGATTCGCCCCGACTTGAACAAACTGGCATCATTGATCCTTGGCTCTGGTTCACCGGCGGACGTCCGGACCCAGCGCCCCAGAGAGGAACTGTTCATGAAGCGCGACATCCACCCCGAGTACGTGGTCACCCAGGTGTCTTGCACCTGCGGCAACACCTTCACGACCCGGAGCACGGCCACCGATGGCACCATCCGTGCCGAGGTGTGCTCGAACTGTCACCCGTTCTACACGGGTAAGCAGAAGATTCTCGACACCGGCGGACGCGTCGCCAAGTTCGAGAAGCGCTACGGCAAGAAGTAACTGAGGCGTGTTCGAGGCCGTCGAGTCCCTCGTCGCCGAACACGCGTCACTGGAGCAGCGTCTCGCCGACCCTGCGGTACACGCGGATCAGGCCGAGGCCAAGCGTTTGGGTCAGCGGTACGCCGAACTGACCGCGGTCGTGCGCGCCTATCGCGAGTGGCAGCAGGCCTCCGACGACCTGGCCGCCGCCCGCGAGCTGGACGACCCGGGCTTCGCCGATGAGATCGTGTCGCTGGAACAGCGCATCCCCGAACTGGAGGAGCGCCTCCAGCACCTGCTCGTTCCCCGGGATGCGGCTGATTCCAAGGACGTCATCCTCGAGATCAAGGGCGGCGAGGGCGGTGAGGAGTCGGCGCTGTTCGCCGGCGACCTGTTGCGGATGTACACCCGCTTCGCCGAGCGGCGGAACTGGAAGCTCGACATCCTCGATTCGACCGAGTCGGCGCTGGGTGGCTACAAGTCCGTCACCGCTGCGGTCAAGGCCAAAGGAACGCCAGAGCCCGGTGAGGCGCCGTACGCCCTGCTGAAGTTCGAGGGCGGCGTGCATCGCGTCCAGCGTGTGCCGGTCACGGAGTCGCAAGGTCGCATTCACACTTCGGCCGCCGGCGTGCTCGTGCTGCCGGAGGCCGAGGATGTCGACGTTGCCATCGACCCGAACGACTTGCGGATCGACGTGTTTCGCTCGTCCGGCCCCGGGGGTCAGAGCGTCAACACGACCGACTCGGCCGTCCGCATCACGCACGTGCCGACCGGCATCGTGGTGAGCTGCCAGAACGAGAAGAGCCAGCTCCAGAACAAGGAGCAGGCGATGCGCATCCTTCGATCACGGTTGCTGGAGGCAGCCCAGGAGGCCGCCGACGCCGAGGCGTCCGAAGCTCGACGCTCGCAAGTCCGGACGGTCGACCGGTCTGAGCGGGTGCGCACGTACAACTTCCCGGAGAACCGGATCTCCGATCACCGCACCGGGTTCAAGGCGTACAACCTCGATCAGGTGATGGACGGGGCCTTGGACGACGTCATCGCCTCGCTGGTGGACGCCGACCTGGCCGAGCGCCTTGCGAACGTCGACCAATGAATCCGAGGCAGCTCCTCGACGAGGCCGTCGCCACGCTCGAAGCGGGGGGAGTGGCGTCGGCGCGGACTGACGCCGAGATTCTGCTCAGCCACGTGCTCGGCATCCCGCGATCGATGGTTGCGTTGAGTGTGCGACCGAAACCCGACCAGGTGGCGGTCTTCCGCGCGATGATCGATCGCCGCGCGTCTCGCGTTCCGCTGCAGCACCTGACCGGCGGAGTCGGGTTCCGGTACGTCGACCTCGAGGTCGGTCCGGGGGTATTCGTGCCCCGCCCGGAAACCGAGGTTCTCGCTGGGTGGGCTGTCGATGCGGCGCGAGCTGCGGGAGCCGCACCCGTCGTCGTCGATCTCTGCACCGGCTCAGGTGCGATCGCACTGTCGGTCGTGCACGAGGTTCCGAACGCTGTCGTCCACGCCGTGGAACTCGATGAGGTGGCGCTCGGCTGGGCAGCTCGCAACCTTGCCGGCACAGGCGTCGACCTGCGGCTCGGCGATGCCGCCGACGCGTTCGGCGATCTCGACGGCACGGTCGACGTCGTCGTCGCGAACCCTCCGTACATCCCACTCGACGCCTGGGAGAGCGTGGAGTTGGAAGCCCGCGACCACGATCCGGCGCTGGCGCTGTGGTCGGGTGAGGACGGCTTGAACGCCATCCGGGCCGTCGAGCAGACAGCTTGGCGCTTGCTCAAGCCCGGCGGCGTTGTCGGCGTCGAACATGCCGATGTGCAAGGAGTCGACGCTGACAACGGTGGTGCTCCGGCGGTCTTTCATGAGTCAGACCATCCATGGAACTCGGTGCGCGACAACCCGGACCTCTCCGGTCGCCCGCGCTTCGCCACGGCCCAGAAGCCCTAGGTGCCTCCGCGGCCGGCGATGTCCATCAGGCGCACGAGACTCTCGACGTAGTGCCGTGTGCCGTCCCGCTCGAAGGCAGCTGTTGGGGTCGTGATCAGTGAGACCACGACGCGGTACGCCCACTCGGCCGCCTCGCGCGGTGTCAGTGACGTGGCGTCAGTCTGACCGAGCGCGCGACCGAGCTGCTCTTCGAACAGGTCGACGACGTGCTCAACCAGCGGACCCGCACCCGTGGTCAGCACGGGGAGGATCAGTTCCGGGTGCTCGGCCAGTGCCTTCTGGAGCAGCCGATGGCCGCGGGCGTACTCGACGACGAACACGATGGCGTCGATCAGGTGCGCCTCGAGATCGTCGCTGCGCCGCAGGATGGGAACCGCCGCGCCGAAGAACTGGTTGAGCTCGCGGTCCAGCACCGCCGCGACGATCGCCGATTGGTCGCCGACGTACTTGTAGACCGTGGGGCGGGAGATGCCGGCCCGCTCAGCGATCATCGCGTGCAGACGCGCATTGAGGCCTTCGGCCAGCAGGCACTCCGTCGCGGCATCGAGGATGCGCTCGCGGATGCGCTCAGCGGCTTCCGGATCGGCCGGACCCGGGCGAAGCGGCGCGACACGGGGCATGAACGCATCGTACGACGCTCGACAGATTCATTGACGAATGATAAGAATATGTAAACAACTTGGTGAAGCCATCGAGAGGACTCGCACATGACAGTCACCCCGACGCGGCCGACGTCCGAACGCCCTGCGATACATCCCGACGTCGTCGCCACCCGGCTGATCGGCGGCTCGGTTCGGCGCTCCTATGAGCCGACCGTCGCGATCGACTGGGACGCACCGTTGATCGAGGGGAGGTACTTCCTGCCGAAGGAAGTGCTCTCGCTCTACGGCACGCCCTACTGGGAGGAACTGACTGAGGAGCAGCGGATTGCGTTGTCGCGGGAGGAACTCGCCAACGTGCTCTCGGTCGGCGTGTGGTTCGAGAACATCCTCAACCGCGCGTTGCTGTTGCAGCTGCTGCGGGAGGACCCGACGAGCCCCTTTGCGCACTACGCGCTGACGGAGATGGGCGATGAGTGCCGGCACATGACGATGTTCGGCAAGGTCATCGACCGGGTGGGAGCGCGGTCGTATCGCATGGGCCGCGTCGACCGGTTCCTCACCGCGGTCCTGCCGTTCTTCCTGCGCGGGTCGCTGTTGTGGGTAGGCGCGCTGATCGGTGAGGAGATCTTTGACGCCCAGCAGCGACGCAACATGGCTGACCCCGAGCTCCAGCCGATCGTCGCTCAGCTCATGAGGATCCACGTCACCGAGGAAGCCAGGCACATCAAGTTCGCTCGCGAGGGCGTGGTCCATCGGATGCAGAACGCGTCCCGGCTCGAGCGGTTCCTGGTATCGAACCTCAACGGGCTCGGCGGGCGGGTCCTACGGCGTTCACTCACCCATGCGGGGATCTACCACCGTGCCGGCCTGGATGCGAAGCGTGCGGTTCGCGAGATGCGCGACAACCCCTACTACCGGGAGGCCGCCGTGACCGGATTCGCGCCGCTTGCCTCGTTCCTGGAGGAGAACGGATTGATGGGTCGCATCAGCCGCTATCTGTGGCGCCGTAACGGGTTCTTGCCGTGATGCGCCGTCGTGGCCACCGAAGGCATCCGCGCGGAATGGCGTGGTCGCCGCCGGAGGAGCCGACCGGATTCTCGGGAAGGGCGACGCTGACCGTCGGTGATCAGGTCGTGGACGTCACCGTCCATGTGGACGGACATCTCGAGCCCCTTGACGGGCGCTATCACTGGTACGGCCGGATCGAACGGTCTGCGGCGGTCGCCGCGATCAAGGATGCCGGGGCGACCTTTGGCGTGCTTTCGATCGACGGTGCTGCCACCGCTGAGCTGCGCCTGGCCGAGTACGACCCGTGGGGCCATGTCCAGGTGAACGGCGTCGGTGCTCCGCCCTACCCGATGGAACCTGTCGAGATCGACCTTCCGGCCGTGCGGAGCTAGCTCTTCGATACGGCCGTGTGCACGGCGTCGAGCTTCTCCACGATCGCTGGAACCTGGTCGAGCAAGTCCAGCTTTGCCTCAAGGGACGTGAGCAGCTCCTCGACCTTCGACAAGGTCGACTTGGTTTCGTCCAGCGTCGACTTCGTATCGGTGAGCGTGGTCGAGACCGTCGTGAGGGTCTCATCGACGGACGCGAGCTTCTCGTCCACCGACGACAGGGTCGTGTCCACCGACGACAGCGTGCCGGCGACCGTGCTCAGGGTGGTGTCGACCGAACCCAGGGTGCCGTCGACACGGGCGAGGACGCCGTCGACGTTGCCCAGCACCTTGTCGGCGCGACCGAGGATGGCGGCGGGATTGGACAACAGGGCCATGGGCGAGGTGCTCCTTCTCCGGAAAGTGAGTGCGACATCGTGTTGCACACACATGACCATTCCTACGCCATCCGGGCGCCGCATGGGAAGAAATGGCTGGTGAGACGATCTGTGATCCGGACCACATGGTGTGGGTGCGCGCCGTGTCGCCCCCGATCCGGCGTGGCAGCCGTGCCCGCTGGGCCCGACCGGGTTGGATGGGCGCGTGAGTGGGACGCTGGGCGATCTCGCGCTGTACGCCGCGGCTTTCGCCTTCGGTGTCGGCTCCGGCGTCCTTCCGATCATCCTCAACGCCGAGGTCTACGTCGTCGGCATGGGCGCGCTCGTGCCGCACCCGGAGCTGCTGGTCGCGATCCTGTGCCTAGGCGCCGGCACGGTCGGGGGCAAGGCGATCGTCTTCGAGCTCGTCCGGCACGGCTCGACAAAACTCAAGGCCGGCCGTGGCACCGACCGCCCGCCGCCCCGGAATCGCGTCACCAAGGCCTTGCGGAAAGGCGGCGACCGGATGTTGACACTGCTCAGCCACCGGTATCTCGGATCCGCAACGGTGCTCGTGTCCTCGGGAACGGGCATCCCGCCTCTGGCCGTGGTGACCGTCCTCGCCGCCGCATCCCGCCAGCCGCTCTGGCTGTTCTTGGTCATGGTCGGGATCGGACGCACGTCGCAGTTCCTGGCGCTTGCATTCCTCGTCCATTCGGTCGCGTCCTAAGGTGACGCTGATGAGGTTCGACTGCTCCAACCCCGCCGATCGCGCTGCCGGCATCGATGCCGCAACGGCGGCGATTGCCGCCGGCGACCTCGTCGTCCTGCCGACCGACACCGTCTACGGGCTGGCTGCCGACGCCTTCTCCGCCGATGCCGTCCAACGCCTGGTCGGCGCCAAAGGCCGAGGACGCGAGATGCCGCCCCCGGTCCTCATCGGCGCACCCGCGACGCTCGAGGCGCTTGCGGCCGAGGTGCCGACGTGGCTGCGTGCCATGACGGCCGAGCTGTGGCCCGGGCCGCTGACCGTCATCTGCCGGGAGCAGCCGTCGCTGAACTGGGATCTCGGCGAGACCCGGCAGACCGTGGCCGTGCGCGTCCCGAACCATGACGTCGCACTCGCGGTCTTGAAGGCCACCGGGCCGCTGGCCGTCAGCAGCGCCAACCTCACCGGCGAGCCGGCCGCCACGACGATCGACGATGCCGAACGCATGCTCGGCGAGCGTGTCGCGGTCTACCTCGACGCCGGCGCAAGCCCAGGTGGCGTGGCGTCCACGATCCTCGACGTCACCGCGCCAACTCCGAGGATCCTGCGCGAAGGTCCGATCGGATTGGACGTGCTTCATCGCTTCAACAACACGATCGAGGCCGGTGTCTAGCGATCGTGCGCGAGTACATGGTGGTCTTCGGCATCGCTCTCGGCGTGACGTACTTGTTCGCGTCGATCGCCCGCATGCTGGCCGAGCACTTCGGCGCCGTGGCCCGAGTGCGGGACCGGGACGTGCACGCGCGGCCCACACCGTACTTCGGCGGAATCGCCATGCTCGCCGGGATCTGGGCGGCTTACCTCACGGCCACCCACCTGCCCTTCCTCTCGCGGTCTGAGGCATCGGTCTTCGCAGACGCCCGGGCGGTGCTGATCGGAGGGTCCGTGATCTGCCTCGTCGGCGTGGTCGACGACCTGTTCGAGCTCGACGCCTTGAGCAAGCTGGCCGGGCAGGTGTTCGCCGGCGTGCTCGTCGTCGCCTTGGGGGTGAGGTTCTTCTATCTCCCGCTGCCGGGCAGCGTGTTCGGCCTTGACCAGGTGCAGGGAGCCATCTTCACCGTGCTGCTGATCGTGGGCACGGCGAATGCGGTGAACTTCATTGATGGACTGGACGGCCTGGCCGCAGGCATGGTGGCGATCGGCGCGGTCGCGTTCTTCATCTACGCGTTCTTGCTGGCGGTTGAGAACGGCGAGTCGAGGGCCATCGCCGGCGCGCTGCTCAGCGTGGCGCTGGCCGGGGTGTGCATCGGGATCCTGCCGCACAACTTCTTTCCGGCGCGCATGTTCATCGGCGACTCCGGCTCGATGCTCGTCGGCTTCGTCCTGGCATGCTCGTCCATCACCCTGACTGGACAGTTCCCCGCGACGAGGATTGCCGAGGGAATCGCCGGAGGGCAGGCAAACTTCCTGGCGTCGCTGCTCCCTCTCATCCTGCCGGTCGCGATGTTGATGGTGCCGTTCGCCGATCTGCTTCTCGCCGTGGTTCGACGCACCCGCTCCGGTCGCTCGCCGTTCAGCCCGGACAAGCTGCACCTGCACCACCGGCTGCTGGAAATCGGCCACACCCATCGCAACGCGGTGCTCGGGATGTATTCGGTGGCCGCGCTCGTCGCCTTCGGGACGGTCGCGCTCAGCCTCATCAGCGGCTGGCTGTCCATCGTCGCCGTGGCTCTTCTCGCGGTGCTCACCGCGTGCTTCCTGTTCCTCGTTCCACGGTGGTGGCCAGCGCAATAGCCGGGCTGTCACCCACCCGTCCCGGTGTCGGGAGCCGCGTGGCCGCGTGATATTTTGCGGGCACCCCGAAACGCCATCGAAATCTTTGTATTTCGGTCGCGTGACCGCCCACCCGATTCGCCCGAGGACGGCCGCCGCCATGACGACCGACATCACACGCTGACCGGTGACTGACGATGACTCTCAGCCTGGTCCTGGCGTTCGCGACCTTCTCAGCCTTGGCGGCATGTTGGTCGGTTGCATCGTCGTGGGCGTCGCGATCGGGTTGTTCGTCGATGCACGCCTCGGCTCCTCGCCGACCGGCGCCCTCATCGGCACGAGCGTCGGCATCGTCGCAGCCGGCGTCGGGTTCTGGCTTCGCATTCGCGCCTACCTCACGGGGCGGTGACGCGTGAACGATACTGAGCTCCCCAAGGGCGCCGAGCCCTCGGTCGTACGTGCCGTCCTGAACCAGCGCCGTGCGGTCGTCTTGGCGCTGGTGCTCGCCGTCGGCGCGTTCTGGGTCACGGTCCCGATGGGCAACTGGGAGATGGGCTGCTTGGCTGCCGCGGGTGTGACGCTCGGCCTCTTGAATCACATTCTGACCGAGTACGCGATCCAGAAGGCCATCGCCTCCGATGACCCGGTGACCCGCAACGCCTACGCACGCAGTTCGCTCGTCCGCCTCGGCCTCATCTCCATCCTTGCGTTCGCGCTGGCCGCGGTGTTCTGGGAGCAGGGCGGTGTCGCGGTGCTGTTCGGCTTGGCCCTCTTCCACCTGATCGCACTCACCTTGACTGCCATTCCGCTCCTGAGAGAGGTGCGCAACTCATGATCGCCGCTGAGTCTGAGGGCACGATCCAGATCGGTCATCACACGACCGCGACGATCGGCGGTTTGACCTTCAACACCGACACGATCT
>DATFFJ010000118.1:0-3040 GCA_035250065.1 Aeromicrobium sp.
CGACAACAAGCTGACGACGGACGGGTACATCGTCGTCGGCGGGTGATCGCACTCGTCTGAAACGAACTGTGGGCCAGGGAAACCTGGCCCACAGTCGTGTCCGGAACCGCTCGGACTACTTCTTCTCCTGGCTGCCCGCGAGCGTGCCGAGGTACAACTCGATCACCTTCGGGTCGTGCATCAGGTTGGGTCCCGAGTCGGTGTAGGCGTTGCGCCCCTGATCGAGGACGTAGCCGCGGTCGCAGATCTGCAGGCACCGCCGGGCGTTCTGTTCCACCATGATCACCGAGACACCTGCCGCGTTGATCCTCTTGCAGCGGATGAACACCTCGTCCTGGAACATCGGGGAGAGGCCGGCGGACGGCTCGTCGAGCAGCAGCACGGACGGATCCATCATCAGCGCCCGGCCCATGGCGACCATCTGCCGCTCACCGCCGGACAGGGCGCCCGCCTTCACCTTCTTCCGCTCGACGAGCAGCGGGAACAGGTCGCCGACGAACGCGAACCTCTCCGCGAAGCGCTTGGGGCGCAGATACATCCCCATCTCGAGGTTCTCCTCGATGGTGAGCGACGGAAAGACGTTCTGCGTCTGCGGGACATAGCCGACGCCCTTCTGCACGAGAACGTGGGCCGGTTTGGACGTGATGTCCTCACCGCGCAGGGTCACCGAGCCCTCACGCACCGGGATCAACCCGAACAACGACTTCAGGAGCGTGGACTTTCCGGCGCCGTTGGGGCCGATGATGCCGACGATCTCACCCTCGCGCAGGAAGAAATTGCATTCGCGGAGGATGTTGACGCCGGGGATGTAACCGGCCACCACACCGTCCGCGCGGACGAGGGCACCCTCGGCGAGCCGGGCGTGCTCCTCGGGTGTGGCCGCGAATTCTGCTGGGGTCGGTTCGGTCATGGGTTCTCACGCCTCAGGTCGGTGATGTCGGGTTCGGAGAGGTCGCCGCCGGTCTCGAGGGTTTCGGCCTCGGCGCTCTCGAGTGCCTCGGCCAGAACGGCCGTCGCGCCCACCGGATTCCCTTCGTCGTCGAATTCGAGTGCCTGATCGTGGTGGCTCCCGAGGTACGCGTCGACCACCGCGGTGTTGGACGAGAGGTGTTCCGGGGTGGATTCGGCGATCACGCTGCCCTGCGCCATCACCACCACCCAGTCGCTGATGTCGCGGATGACGTCCATGTCGTGTTCGACGAACACGACCGTCATGCCCTCGTCCCGAAGCGATTTGATGTGGCCCAGCAAACTCTGGGTGAGCGCCGGGTTCACGCCGGCCATCGGCTCGTCGAGCATCACCACGGTCGGCTCGGTCATCAGCGCCCGCGCCATCTCGAGCAGCTTGCGCTGACCGCCGGACAGCGAACCGGCGAGATCGTCGGACTTGGTGTCGAGTTTGAACCGCGCGAGCAGTTCGTTGGCCCGTTCGGTGACGGCGCGTTCCTGCGCCTTCCACGTCCACGGCAGCAGGGTGTTGAAGATCCGCTCGCCGCGTTGCCCGGTGGCGCCGAGCCGCACGTTGTCGAGCACCGTCAGCTTCGACAGCGCCTTGGTGAGCTGGAACGTCCGGACGACGCCGCGGCGGGCCACCTGGTGCGGATACATCCGGCCGAGGGACTGGCCGTCCATCGACCACGTGCCGCTGTCCGGCCGGTCGAAACCGGTGAGCAGGTTGAACAGGGTCGTCTTGCCCGCGCCGTTCGGACCGATCAGTCCGGTGATGCAGCCGCGCTGGATCTCCAGATGCGCCACGTCGACGGCCCTGAGCCCG
Organism: Aeromicrobium sp.; assembly: GCA_035250065.1. Classification (GTDB taxonomy): domain Bacteria; phylum Actinomycetota; class Actinomycetes; order Propionibacteriales; family Nocardioidaceae; genus Aeromicrobium. The sequence continues at coordinate 1,775 of DATFFJ010000118.1, forward strand.
CCGAACGTCCGGGACACGTTGTCGACGAGGAGGATCGGGTCGGGCTTGGCCGCGCCGGGGGAGTGCGGGACGTCGGTGAAGATCGAGGCCCGTTCCTCGGCGGTGAGCACGGTGTCGGTCTGCAGATGATCCGGCAGTCTGTGGTCAGGCATTGAGCTGCACCTCCCGCTTGTTGCCCAGTATGCCCTGCGGCCGGAAGATCATCAGCACCGCGATCATGACGCCGAGCAGGACGAACCGCATCGCGCCGACCTGCTGTTCCGTCAGCGGCAGCAGCGGTTCCGGCCCGGAAATGGCCTGTCGCAGCAACGCGTCCGGGATGGCCAGCAGGAACCAGAACAGCATCGCTCCGACCACCGGTCCGAAGACGGTGGCCGCGCCGCCGAGGATGAGGGCGCCGAACGCGAAGAACGTCTGGGCGGTGGAGTAGAAGTCGGGGTTGATCGACTTGGTCTGCAGTGCGTTGAACACGCCGCCGAGCCCGCCGATCATGCCGCCGAGGACCAGCGCCTGCATCTTGTAGACGAAGACGTTCTTGCCGAGGGCGCGGGCGGCGTCCTCGTCCTCGCGCACCGCCTTGAGGACGCGGCCCCACGGGCTGTGCGTGAGGAGGTAGACGAACCCGCACAGCACCAGGACGAGAGTCCAGCCGACGACCATCGACCACAGGTCGTCGCCGTAGAACTTCACGCCGAGGAAGTTGTACTGCTTGCCGGAGTCGAACGGGCTGAGCGTGGTGAACGGATCGGCGAAGCCGAACAGGCCGTTGGTGGATCCGGTGATGGAATCCGAAGCGGTGGAGCGGAAGATCAGCCGCAGGATCTCGGACGCGGCGATCGTGACGATGGCGAGGTAGTCGGCCCGCAATCGCAGCGTCGGGATACCGAGGACGACGGCCAGCAACCCGGCGGCGGCGAGACCGACGAGGATGCCGACCCACAGCGGCTGCTGGTAGGTGACGGTCATGATCCCGACGCCGTAGCCACCGAGGAGTGCGAAACCGATCTGGCCGAAGTTCAGCAGCCCGGCGTAGCCGAAGTGCAGGTTGAGGCCGATCGCCAGCAGCGCGTAGAAGATCGCGGACGGGCCGATCAGCTGGGCGAGCGAGACCTGGAGTGCTCCTGTGATGTCCATGCCCTCACCCGATCCTTTGCCGGCTGCCGAGAATGCCCTGAGGCCGGACGACCAGGATGACGATCAAGATGAGCAGTCCTCCGATGTACTTGAGGTCGGGGTTGATCACCAGCGTCGACAGCTGGACGAGCA
>DATFFJ010000119.1:0-3715 GCA_035250065.1 Aeromicrobium sp.
AAAACCCACGCATGGCCCAGGTTCCGAACGGGATCTTGAAATGGGTGAGCTTTTCGATGCGCTGGAGCGCGCCCGAACCAAGCGCGCACGGCAAGATCTCTCCGACGAAATCATTCTTCGTACCATTCCCGTAGCCGACCGGTTGGCCAGCCATTACCGGTACCGCGGAGTGTCAATCGACGATCTGCAGCAGGTTGCGCGAGCTGCCTTGGTCCAGGCCATGCGTCGATTCCGAGGTGGCGGGGAGAACGCGTTCTTGGCCTTCGCGATACCGAGCATTCGCGGGGAGCTGAAGCGCCACTTCAGGGACCGGGAATGGACGGTTCGGCCACCGCGGCGGGCCCAAGAGGCACGTCTGGCGATCGTCAACGCACACAGCGAATTGGTGCAGGAGCTCGGTCATGAGCCGAGTGTGGCCGAACTCGCCGCCGCTACGGGGCTCGACGAACAGACGATCCGGGAGGCGCGGGGCGTCGGTCACTGCTATCAACCTGACAGCCTTGATCGCCCATTCGATGACTCCGACGGGGCCGGCACCCTAAGCACCTCCAAGGGGGAGTTTGAGCCTGGGTTCGAGGAAGCCGAAGCACGAATTGCGGTAGGTCCCCTACTGGATCAACTGGCTCCCAGGGATCGCAAGCTGATCATGCTGCGATTCTTTGAAGGGCTTACGCAGAGTGAGACTGGCCGGCAGATCGGCATCAGCCAGATGCAGGTTTCCCGCATCGAGAACCGGATCTTGAAGGAGTTCCGACTGGTTCTCGAGCCGGATGAAGCGGCATGATGTCACGAAGATCGATCCGCCGGGAGGCGTCTTTGATGGAGTCAGCGACTCTGGCCACGCGGATGGAGGCAGCCGCCGACGGTAGCGCTTTGCTTTTGGCCGAGGGCGACATCGATCTGGCTACGGCGGGCATCCTGCGCGATGCCGTGGCTCGCGCGCTTGAGGACTCGACGTCCCTCATCGTCGATGTCGGGGGTGTTGGGTTCATCGATTCGTCTGGACTCAATGCCTTGGTGTGGGGTCATTGGGAAGCGCAGAAGGCAGGGGGCTCGCTTCGGCTCCGGCGGCCTTCGCCGATGCTTTGTCGACTGATGGAGATCACCGCGCTGGACTCGTTGCTCCTGGTCGACGACGACCAACGCGACCCAGACGAGGCATGAGAAGCAACGCTCGTGAAAGGCTCACCGCCCGAGTTCACCGAGGTCCTGCTTGTGCAGCCGCCGGATGCGGCTGCACTGAGGCTGAGAACGGCCCTCATCTCCGCACCAAGGATTGAGGTCGTCAATGAGCTGACGGATGCCAGCGTGGCCGTCGATGCCGCGGCGCAGCTCCAGCCCGACGTCGTCGTAATGAGGGTCGAACTCAGGGACGTGACCGAGAACAGTGTGTTGGGGGAGTTGCGGGACACCGCGCCGTGGGCTCGGATCGTGCTGCACGCTCACATCGCCCAACAAGGTGCTCCAGGTCGCGCTCGCTGGATTGGGCGGCTGATCGACGTCGTCGTCGCCACCGTCAACTCTCATACGCTCGAAGCCCGCCTGGAACTTCCCGACGACCCGCGCAGCGTTTCGCTGGCACGGAGCTTGCTCACCCAGCTGCTCGGCCAGTGGGAGATGGAGGATTTCGTCGACCTGGCAACCTTGTTGATCACCGAACTCGTCTCCAACGCAATCCGTCACGTGCCGGGAACATGCGCGGTGGAACTGACCCGCCGCGGCGATGCGCTTCGTATGGCCGTCGTCGACACCGGTCCTGGGGTGCCCAACCTGCAAAGCCCGGGGCTGTCGGCATTCGGCGGCCGAGGCCTGCACATCGTCAGCGCTCTCGCGACCGCGTGGGGTGTAGACCGTCTCGAGGACGGGTCCAAGGCTGTGTGGGCCGAATTGTCGACGCCGTTGGCGGAGGACGAATGAACGCCGCACCCGCGGCTGAAGCCGCACGAGCAATGCCGCAGATTCACGGGACACCGGCGGCGGAAGCCGACCTCCGCGCACTGCTCGGGGAGATCCTCACACTGCTTGATGTCGACGTGGTCACGGTCCTGCGATTCGATCCCGCTTCCGATCACCTCGTCACGATGGTCACCGTGAGCGAGCACCGAGTGAGTTCCGGGCAGCACAGGGTCCCGCTCGGCCGTGGGCTGGCGGGTCGAGTGGCGGCGAATCGCTCACCGATTGCGCTCGACGACGTCGCCGATGACGACCTCCTCAACCCCGCGCTCTATGCCCTTGGCGTCCGCGCGGTGATGGCCATACCGCTGGTGGTCGGTGACCGCCTGTTCGGGGTGCTCAAAGTAGGCACCCGCCGCGCCCGACGCTTCAATGCGGACGACTCGGCGCGCGCCGCTGAGCTGGCGGGATCGGTCATCCGGGCTATCGATGCGTTTGAGGCGGCGGATGAACGCTCTGCCGCCGCGGCGCTCCAGCGGAGTTTGGTACCGCACACATTGCCGACAATCGACGGTCTGCAGTTGTCAGGCCGGTACGTGCCGGGCTATGGCGGCGCCTCGGGCGATTGGTATGACGTTTTCGCTCTCCCGGGAGGACGGGTGGGCATGGTCATGGGCGACGTGGCCGGTCATGGTCTGGGGGCCTCGGTCGTGATGGGGAGGTTGCGCAGCGCCCTGCGTGCCTACGCCTTGGAGTATGACGACCCGGCCGAGGTCCTGCGCCGGCTCGACGCGAAGATCTATCACTTCGAGCCAGGTGCGATGGCGACGGCGATCTACGCGGTTACCGAGCCGCCTTTCGATGAAGTGCGCATGGCTTCTGCTGGACATCTTCTTCCCGTCATGGCCACTCCCGGCATCAACCCGTCGCAAGTGACCATCCCGCTCAGCATTCCCCTGGGTGTGGATCCGTCCTGCGACCGTACGAGCGCACCTGTCGAGTTTCCGCGCTACTCCGACCTGGTGTTCTTCACCGATGGGTTGATTGAACGCCGCGCAAAGAGCACGAGCCGCGGTGGCGAGGTGTTCGAGTCCGTCGACTCGGCGCTGGCCGAACTGTGCCGCACAGTCGAACCTGGCGCGGCCGACGTGGTCTGTTCACGCGTCCTCGACTCCATGCTCACCATTGAGCCGCCGAGCGACGACGTTGCCTTGTTGGTCGTGCAGCGTCTTGACGCCGGCGATTGACAACCCGGGATGGTCGGGCCCGACTACCAACGGGTCGGGTTCCAGCCCGGGAAGTTCTCGTAGACGTCCTCATCGTCGTCGTCGAGTTCGTCGTCTTTGGGCGGTTCCTTCGCCGTGACCGGGAGCTGAGTTTCGGGAGCGCTTGCATTCACAGCGCTCTCCTGGCCCACATGAGTCGTCTTGACGGCCATCGCGACCTCCGTTGACTCCACACACAACGCCTGCTTCTTAAGCGCCGACCATGCGTTGGGCATGTACCCAATGGAGACTGAACGCATCCCTAGCGTGGTCGTGCGGGCGAAATGACCACCGGCATTAGGGTCGGGTCCATGATGAAGCGCCCTTGGGCTCGGCGCGCGCTGCTCGTCGCCGTGGTCTTGCTGGGGCTTCTCTATGTGGCCGGGTGGGTCGCAACCGGCCTGCGAATGCCCGCGAATGCCGTGATCGGCGGCGTGGACGTCGGAGGCATGTCGCCGACCGAAGCGGCGAAGACGCTGCGGACGACGCTGGCACCCAAGGCGGACGAGGATGTGGTCCTCACCCATGAGAAGCAGCGGTTCGCCCTCGACCCCGAC
>DATFFJ010000120.1:0-5065 GCA_035250065.1 Aeromicrobium sp.
TCACGGCGCCACAGGTGATCAGTTGGATGTGGCGATGCGCCGAGGTCCACCACGTGGCCGTCACGATCACGACGAGAAGTGCCACCAGCCCGATCGCCCGCAGCTGAACCAGGGTCGCGAGATGGCCCGGACGCAGGAACAGGTCCAACGCTCCGAACGGCAGGCTGAGAATGAAGGTCAGCGTCGCCATGAAGCGCGCCCGCTCCACGGCTGCCCGATTGTCGCCGTCGATGAAGTCCCGTTCGGCCTGCACGTCGGAGAATCGGAGCCACAGCCGACTCATGCTCGCGTCGGAGGGCGGGCGAGGCAGGCCGCTCCGGATCTTCACGCGACGATCGTCCCAGATGATCGCGCCTGCGGCGCTTCAATCCTCGCTCCCCCGCAAGCGGGAGGTACCCCCAGCTCGGACCGACCACACGCAAGCGCGTGTCGGCCACTCGCTCGCTGCGGATAGGCTCCTGCGGTGGCTTTGACCATCGGCATCGTGGGACTCCCCAACGCAGGGAAGTCGACCCTGTTCAATGCCCTGACCCGCAACAACGTTCTCGCGGCCAACTACCCGTTCGCGACGATCGAGCCGAACATCGGTGTCGTCGGCCTCCCGGACGGCCGGCTACCGGTCCTGGCGCAGATCTTCGGGTCGCAGAAACTCGTCCCGGCGACGGTGCAGTTCGTCGACATCGCCGGCATCGTGCGAGGCGCATCGCAGGGTGAGGGCCTCGGCAACAAGTTCCTGTCCCACATCCGCGAGTCGGACGCGATCTGCCAGGTCACGCGCGTCTTCCGCGACGACGACGTGAGCCATGTCGATGGCGAGGTGAACCCCGGCAGTGACATCGAGACGATCAAGACCGAGCTGATCCTTGCCGACCTCGAGACCGTCGACCGGGCCATTCCGCGCCTGGAGAAGGAGGCGCGGATCCAGAAGGACAAGGTTGCTGCGCTCGAGGCGGTCAAAGCGGCGAAGGAGGCGCTGGAAGCCGGCACCCCGATCATCGCGACGTCCCTCGACCGTTCGCTCATCCGCGAGTTGATGCTCCTGACGTCCAAGCCCTACATCTATGTCTTCAACTGCGACACCGACGAGCTGGCCGACGAGAACCTGAAGCAGCAGATGCGTGATCTCGTCGCGCCGGCCGAGGCGATCTTCCTCGACGCCAAGCTCGAGTCCGAGCTGGTTGAGCTGGATGAGGAGGAAGCCCGCGAGCTGCTCGCCGAGGTGGGTATCGACGAGCCCGGCCTCGACGTCCTGGCCCGTGTCGGGTTCGACACTCTCGGCCTGCAGACCTACCTGACGGCGGGCCCCAAGGAGGTCCGCGCGTGGGAGATCAAGCAGGGCGCCACCGCTCCGGAGGCTGCCGGCGTCATCCACACCGACTTCCAGAAGGGCTTCATCAAGGCCGAGATCGTCTCCTACGACGACCTCGTCCAGCACGGCTCGATGCTCAAGGCCAAGGAAGCCGGCAAGGTGCGCATCGAGGGCAAGGACTACGTCATGCGCGACGGAGACGTCGTGGAGTTCCGCTTCAACGTCTGATCCGCATCCACCTCGGCGACCAAGAAATAGAGTGACAGCGTGCTACCGCAAGGCCTGAGCGAGGACCAAGCGTCGGCCCAGGGTTCGGCGCTGCCGCCCGCGGCGGCCGCCGCGCTGACCTTCGGTGCATCCGCTGCGGTGCTGGTTCTCGAGCTGACGGCCCTGCGACTCATCGCGCCCTACGTCGGCCTCACGCTGGAGACCAGCACCGCAGTCATCGGCGCAGCGCTTTCCGCGATCGCTTTGGGCGCATGGGCTGGCGGCGCCACCGCGGACCGGACATCGCCTCGCCGCGTGATCGGGCCCCTGTTGTTGGTGAGCGGCGCACTCACCTTGATCGTCAACCCAGCCGTGCGCTGGATGGCGGAGGTGGGCAACCCGACGACAGCAGCGGTGAACTCGTTGCTGTTCGCGGCTGTGACGGTCTTTGTTCCGGCGGCAGTTCTGTCCGCCATTCCGCCGATGGTGGTCAAGCTCCAACTCGCAACGCTGAGCGAAACGGGATCGGTCGTCGGCCGGCTGTCGGCTATCAGCACGTTGGGTGCCATCGCCGCGACGTTCGTGACCGGATTCGTCCTGATCCTGCTGTTTCCGGTCAGCATCATCCTGCTCGGAACCGGTGTCGCGCTCATCGGTGCAGGCTTGGTCGTCGTACTGACCGCCGGCCGCAAGCAGGGGCCCCATGCGTTGAGCGTTGCCGGCCCGGTTGCGGTCGCGATCTTTGCTGGTGCGGTGGGTGTCGTCGCGCCCAATCCGTGTGATCAGGAAACGCGCTACCACTGCGTTTCGGTAATCACCGATTCTGGTCGAACCGACGGGCGGACGCTGCGGCTCGACAATGCGCAACACAGCTACGTTGCGCTCAACGACCCGAAGTACCTGGACTTCGACTACGTCCGCGCCATGGCCGGGGTGCTGGACGCGGCTTCACCTGGCAGGACCCCGCTGGACGTGCTTCACGTGGGCGGCGGAGCCATGACCCTTCCCCGGTATCAGCTCGTCTCCCGCGACGGCGGACTCAACACCGTGATCGAGATCGACCCCGGGATCATCCAAGTCGACCGCCAACGTTTGGGTCTGCCGACATCGAGGCGCCTCGACATCCGGGCAGCCGATGCTCGAACGGAGGTCCGACGACTCGCAGATGATTCATACGACGCGTACGTCGGCGACGCGTTCAGCGGCGTGGCCGTGCCGTGGCACCTGACCACGCGCGAGACGGTGGCTGACGTTGACCGCGTCTTGCGCCCGGACGGGGTCTTTACCCAAAACATCATCGACTTTGAGGGCCTTCGCTTCCTCGCCGCAGGCGTCGCTACCGTCGGCGCTGTGTTCGACCACGTTGCGGTTTACGAACAGACGACCAAGACAGACGGCGGCGGCAACTTCGTGGTCATCGCCTCGCAGAGGCCGCTGGATCGTGTTGCCATCAAGGCGGCTGTCGCGAAACACGAAGCGCCGATGCGACTGATGCCGGACTCACATGTGCAGCGTTGGCGGGAGTCCGCGCTCGTGCTGACTGATGACTACGCACCGGTGGACCAGCTGATCAGCCGCGAGTGAACCAGCGCGTCTCAAGTAAGGGCCGCCGATTCAGTTGACGACGGGGACGTGCACCACCGTGTTTGTCAGAGTCACGGTGCCAGGCGTACGACTTGCCATCCCGGCGAACATGTCGCTGATGGGCGAGGCGTAGAGGAACAGCTTCTGGCCGGCCGGCACGTCAACTGCGACAGAAGGCAGGTCGATCGTGCGTCCCTTGACCGTTTTCACACCGAGTTGGCGAACCGGCAGGACGTTGTTCTGCACGAGCTTCGCGTCGGTCGGGGACGTGCCGATGGCCAAGCCGTAGAAGGCCCGGTTGTCGACGCCGACGGTTGCGACGTCGGCTGTGATGTTCGGGCTACCGGCCACGCGGATGGGACCGGCCGCGATCTCGACGACCGTCGGCGTGCCGACGGCTGCCGTCGTCAGGACCTTGCCGATGGAGAAGTTCTTGTTCGGCGCAACGGACGACACCGTCGTGCATGTTCCGCCGGCTGTGGCGAGGTGGTACCTGCCGAAGCCGGACAGGTCGGTGCTCATTCCGCGCAGCCGCTGGTTGAAGAACTTCACGGTGAGCTCGGCGAACGAGCTGTTGTTGAGCTTCACGCTGCACGGATCTGAGTTGGCCGAGACCGAACCCTGGGGGAACACTGACGGCAGGACGTGGCCGCCGTTGTACGCGATGAAGATGCTGCGCGAGCGAGCTGACTTGGTGATCGCCTTCGCGTAGTTCTGGAGTCCCTGTTCCAGCGGGAACAGCGTGTCGGTCGCCCCTTGGCCGAAGAGGACCGGGATGTTCAGCTGGCGACCCTGAGAAACGTGCCACTTCGGCCCGTTCTTCTCAAAGAACGCGTTCAGGTTCTCGGTACCCGGCACCGAGCCGTCGGGCCAGTTGCCCGTGGCCGCCGCCTCAAGCAGGGCCTTGTACACATTCGGCGGCAGCGCATCACTCTCGAGGGCTGCCGCTGACAGCGCCGCCGCCCATTCGGTCCGCGAGACGCCCTGCGGGGAGAGGCTCTCGGTGAGGTCGAACCAGGTGATCTCCGGCGCCAGCGCGTCGAAGATCGGCTTGCCCTTCGTCATCAGATTCGTGAAGGCGCCGACGAACTGGTAGCCGCCACCATAGGAGCCGCCGATCGCGCCGAGGCGGGGATCGCCCGGGCCGTCCATCTGGACCCAGTCCTGGGCGGCAACCACGCTGATCATCTTCTGGACGTCGATGCCTTCGTAGGCCGGGTTCTCGACATAGGCGTGGCCACCGCTCTCACCGAATCCCCGCTGATCGAAGGACAGCACGCCGTAGCCCGCATCGAGCCAGCGCTGCACGGTCCCGTCAATGGTCGTGATGCGCGAACCGGCCCAACCGTGGCTGTGCAGGATGGCCGGAACCCGGCTGCTCGCCGACGCTCCGGCTGGTCGGAAGAGGGTGTAGCAGATGTCGACCGGCGCCGTCGTGGTCGGTGAAGGATCCTGCACCGAGCGAACGCATCCGTTCACTGGGGCCGGATGGGTGGCAGCGCCGGCGGGGGTCGCAACGAGAGTCGCGAAGGCAAGCGCAAGCAGCGGGAGTATTCGGGCCATGGGCGATTATTACGCGGGAGTAACAATTCCGGAAGATCTGTTCAGCTCCGAGTGAGCGTGAGGGCGCGGTGAGCCCATGGGATCGCTGCCTCGCGGTCGGCAGGAATCAGACCGATTCGGGTCCTGCGGTCCAACAGGTCTTCGACGTCGGCGGCTGCTTCGTGGGTCACGCCGAAGATGAGCTCGGCGAGCGTGACCCCGCGCGGGCCCGGTGCCACGAGCTCGTCTTCGGTCAGGCCTGACGTCGCGACCGCACTCGCCAGGACCGCAGGCGCTTCGGTGCCGAATCGCCGGACGAGTCGCTCGGGGGCCTGCACCGCGGCAAGCACCGATCGATTCGCGGCGCCCAGGAGCGGCAGGTGGGCGGTGGGGCTGGGCTTATCGGTCAGTCCAGTGGCATCG
>DATFFJ010000121.1:0-4859 GCA_035250065.1 Aeromicrobium sp.
GGACCTCTCGGTCACCCAAGAGGTCGTGCTCAGTCCGCGTCGGGCCGTGCATACCCCCACTGTGGCATCGAGCGGGGCTCAGAGGGCCTTGGTCATCCAGCCGTGGCGGTCCTCGGCGCGGCCGTACTGGATGTCGACCAGCGCCTGCCGGATCTCGTGGGCGACCTTGGACGTCTCTGCCTCGGCCGCGACTGCCTCGCCGCCGTCCCACTTCAGCGCGCGCACGGGCGTGACGACGGCGGCGGTACCGCAGGCGAAGACTTCCACGATGGAGCCGTCCGCGGTCCCCTCGCGCCACTCGTCGATCGAGATCCGCCGCTCGCTGACCTCATGACCCAGGTCGCGGGCCAGCGTCAGGATCGACTCGCGGGTGATCCCCGGGAGGATCGAACCGGACAACGTCGGCGTGACCATGGAGCCGTCCGCGTGGACGAAGAACAGGTTCATGCCGCCGAGCTCTTCGACGTACTTGTGCTCCGATGCGTCCAGGAAGGCAACCTGCGCACAGCCATTCGCATAGGCCTCCTGCTGCGGCAAGAGGCTGGAGGCGTAGTTGCCGCCGCACTTTGCGGCGCCGGTGCCGCCGGCGCCCGCACGCCCGTACTCGGCGGACAGCCAGATGTCGACCGGCTTCACGCCGCTGGGGAAATACGCCCCGGCCGGGGAAGCGATGACCGAGTAGGTCACGTGGTGCGCCGGACGGACACCGAGGAATCGCTCGGACGCAAACATGAACGGCCGCAGGTAGAGGCTCTTCTCTTCGCCGTGCGGAACCCACGCGCCATCGGCCTCGAGCAGTGCTGAGATCGAGCCCAGAAACCATTCGGTGGGCAGCTCGGGCAGGGCGAGCCGGTGACAGGAGCGCTGCATGCGGGCGGCATTCGCCTCCGGCCGGAACAGCCAGATCGAGCCGTCGGCGTGGGAATAGGCCTTGAGACCTTCGAAGACCTCCTGCGCGTAATGCAGCACGGCGGTCGCCGGATCGAGCGTCAGGGGGCCGTAGGGCACGACCCGGGCGTGCGTCCATCCGTCCTCGGGAACCCATTTGGCCAAGAACATGTGGTCCGTGAAGTACTGCCCGAAGCCGGGATTGGCGAGGATCTCCTCGCGACGCGCATCGTCCAGCGCGGCCGGGTTCGGCTCGAAACGGCTGGTGAAAGTTGTCATCGTGGTCACCGTAGTGGTTGAGGGTTTACAGACGCTTGGCAATCGCCTCGCCGATTTCCGGCGTCGTGCGTACCGTGGTTCCCCGTTCGGCGATGTCGGCCTCAACGGCGGTGGAGATCTCAGCTGCTGCCTCAGGCAGCCCAAGGTGGTCCAACAGCAGTCCGGCCGAGAGGATCGCCGCGGTCGGGTCCGCCTTGGCTTGGCCTGCGATGTCGGGAGCCGACCCGTGAACCGGTTCGAACATGCTCGGTGCCGTGCGATCGGGGTTGATGTTGCCGCTGGCGGCAAGTCCGATGCCCCCGGTGATCGCTGCGGCGAGGTCGGTGACGATGTCGCCGAACAGGTTGTCGGTGACGATGACGTCGAACTGCGACGGGTTGTTGACCAGATGGATCATCATCGCGTCGATGTGCTGGTAGTCGACCTCGACGTCGGGGTACTCCGCGCCGACCGCCGAAACGAGGCGCGTCCAGATCTTGCCGGCATTGACGATCACGTTGGTCTTGTGGACGAGCGTCAACTTCTTGCGTGGTCGGGCCTGCGCACGCGCAAAGGCATCGCGAACGACCCGCTCGACACCGAAGGCGGTGTTGAGCGAAACCTCGGTCGCCACCTCGGCCGGGGTCCCGACGCGGATCGCCCCACCATTACCCGTGTACGGACCCTCGGTGCCCTCGCGGACGACGATGAAGTCGACCTCACCGGGGTTGGCCAACGGCGACGCCGAGCTCGGATAGAGCTTTGACGGGCGGAGATTGACGTAGTGGTCAAGCTCGAAACGGAGCCTGAGGAGCAGGCCTCGCTCGAGGATGCCCGGAGGCAGGTTCGGGTCGCCCGGCCTCCCGCCCACGGCGCCGAGCAAGATCGCGTCGTGCGTGCGAATCTCGTCCAACACCGAGTCAGGCAGCACTTCTCCGGTCGCGAGGTAGCGCTCCGCACCGAGGTCGTATGTGGTGCGTTCGAACGAAACGTCGTGGCGTGCCGCCACGGCGTCGAGCACGACGAGCGCCTGATCGGTGACTTCGGGACCGATGCCGTCGCCGGGGATGGCGGCGAGCGAGAACGTGCGGGTCATGACGCTTCTTTCAGGCAGGGATCAGTTGTCGTCGGGAAGGTCGTCGGGCTCGAATTCGACGGCAGTGCCCACTTCTTGGGCCTCGTCGCGCAGGTGAGCCGGACCCCATTCCAGCAATTCCGGTGGCATGAGTATCTCCTAATGAGTCGTTGATCGATTCGGTGGGTGAACGTCCCCGCCGATTCGGCTCATGACCGAAAAGGAGATCAGATGTGATCGGAGTTCCTGCGGCGGAATCGTTCGGGCCAACGCCAAACGCCGCGGCAGGACGGCCCTAAATGGACCTGCCGCGGCAAGCGATGGCTACGAGCTGCTTCCGCATAGGCCACCACGATAACCCACAAACTGGACGCCGTCAGAATCACCTGCACAACCGTGCGAGGATTCCACTTGTGACTGGACCGCCCGCCGTGCCCGAGCTTGTCGCCAAGGCGCTCGATCTGGCCCGCCAGCGCGGATTCATCACCTCCACCAGGCACGAGACCGGCCGGCTGCTGGCCGCGCTGGCGGCCTCCCGCGAGGGCACCCTGGCCGAACTCGGCACCGGCACGGGAGTTGGCTCGGCGTGGCTGGCGTCCGGGGCACGCCCCAAGGCGCGCATCGTCAGCGCAGAGCTGGACTCGGTGCTCGCCGAAGAGGTGCAGAACCTCTTTGCGGACGTCGACAACGTCGAGATCACCGCTGGTGACTGGTCGACGCTGGGCGAGTACGCGCCCTTCTCGCTGCTCTTCGTCGACGTGCGCGAGGTCATGGCGAACATCGATGCCCTCGCCGACCTCGTTGAGCCGGGTGGCATCGCCGTGCTGGACGACTTCGTCCCGTCGTCACACTGGCCGCCGATCGTCGACGGCCATGTCGACACGATCAGGGAGCAATGGCTGAAGGACGACCGCTTCGTCGCGGTCGAGCTGCTCATCGACCCGGACGCATCCCTGGTGATTGCGACCCGCCGATGACGCCGCCGCAGCACCCGAGCGCCACTCAACCGCGCCGGCTCACCGAAGCCGAACAAGACGCCTTGAACAAAGTGCGCCGACGCGTCGGTGCGGTCGTGTTCGGCGTGGTCACCCTTCACGCGATCGTCGCGCTGATCGGCCTGTCCCGCCATTTCGACAACGTCGGGCGCCACGGCGACGCCACCGGGCTGCTCATCATGTCCGGCCTGCTGTCGGTGTTCCAGTACGTCGGCGTGCGCCTCATTCTGGGCAAGCCGCTGACCTCGTGGTGGATCGCGCTGGCGGCGGCACCGACCACGCTCGGCGTCCTGCTGCGATAGCGATGCGGCTGGAGATCGAAACGGCCCGCGGTCTGGCCTGGGCCGACGTCGACGAGGTTGGGGGCACCTCCCACGGCGAAAATCGCTCTTCGCCGTGGGGGAAGGATCCACGCGCGCTGCTCCTGCTTGGCCACGGCGCCGGCGGAACGGTCGAGGCGCCGGATGTGGTGGCCGCCCGGGACGCGGCGCTGTCGGTCGGCGTCAGCGTTGCGCGGGTGACACAGCCGTACCGGGTCGCCGGCCGCCGAGGCATGCCACCGCATCCGACGCTGGAGCAGCCGTGGCTTGCCGTGGCTGCGGCGCTCGCAGAGCGCTACCCCTCGCTCCCCCAGATCTTCGGCGGACGCTCCGCCGGCGCGCGCGTGGCGTGCCGCACGGCTGAGGCCGGTCACGCCATCTCCGTGATCTGCCTGGCGTATCCGGTGCATCCACCCGGAAAACCGGACATGAGTCGCCTCGACGAGCTCAACTCCGTGCGGGTTCCGGTCCTCGTGATCCAGGGCGACCGCGATGCCTTCGGCATCCCGCCACGCAGGCGCGGGCGCACGTTGGTCGTCGCCGAGGGCGCCGATCACAGCCTGAAGAAGGGATTAAACGACGTAAACCGCGGCGTCACGCGGTTCCTGCGACGCATTCTCTGAGGAGGCCGGACGTGCGGAGTCAGGCACACGCTCGAGGAAGAACTGGACGAGTGGCCCGATGGCGAGCGCGTAGAGGACGGTTCCCAGGCCCACCGTGCCGCCGAGCAGGAACCCGGTCGCAAGCACGGTGATCTCGATGCCGGTGCGCACGCGGCGGACACTGAGCCCGGTACGCGCGACGAGGGCGACCCAGAGACCGTCACGCGGGCCCGTGCCCAGCCGTGCTCCGATATACAGCGCACCGGCCAAGCCGTTGCCGACAACGCCGACGACGAGCAGCGCGACGCGAGCCCACATTTCGTCGGGCGCGGCAACGAGCGCGATGCCAGCGTCGGCCGCCAGGCCGATGAGCAGGACGTTGAGCACCGTGCCGATGCCCGGGCGCTGTTTCAACGGGATCCAGAGCAAGAGGACGATCGCGCCCACGGCGATGACCACTTGGCCGAAGGTGAGCGGGACGTGGTGCGTCAGACCCTCGTGGAAGACGTCCCACGGATCCAGGCCGAGGCCGGATTGGACCATCAGAGCCATCGTGAAGCCGTAGAGGAGAAGGCCCACGACCAGCTGAGCCAAGCGCGCTCTCATCATCGCCTGCCCTTCGGGTCGAACGGGTTGAACGGGAACCCGGTGATCATGCCGCGGCCGGACCGTGCGGCGGCCACTCCGGCGAGGAATGCGACGACAAGGGCAATGGCTGTGA
>DATFFJ010000122.1:0-13394 GCA_035250065.1 Aeromicrobium sp.
GAACGGTGACCCTGCGTCCGATGATCGGGACGACGGGACGGACGCGCATCGCCTCGTGGATCGTGGCGTCGAGGTAACCGCCATCATCGTCCGACCGAACGGCGTCGCGGAGCCGGTCATAGGCGTCGGGGTGCCGCAGCAGCCGTTCAAAGGCCCAGGCGATCGTGTTGGCGGTGGTTTCGTGGCCGGCCAGCACGAGCGTGAGGAGTTCATTGCGCAGCTCTTCGTCGGTGAGGCCCTCGCCCTCCTCATCGCGCGCATCCAGGAGCAACGACAGGATGTCGTTCCGCTTGCCCGGCACATGCGCGGCGCGTCGCTGCGCGACGACGGTATAGATCGCGCGGTCGACGGAAGCCAACGCCCACTTGAGGACACCGACCGGCTCCTGTCGACCCGCGTTGATGAGCTCACCGATCAGCGCGATGCGCGTCATGGACATGCGCAAGAGCCACAGCACGCGTTCGCGAAGGTGCGCTTCGGAGTCCGTCATCGTGCCCTCGATGCCGAAGATGCCGGCCATGATGACGTCGAGCGTGATGGCCTGGGCTGCCGGAGCGAGCGCAAAGGGCGTGCCCGTCCTCCACCCGTCGAGCTCGCGTGTCGTGGCCTCCCGGATCTGCTCCCGATAGGCGGCGATCGCCTCGCCGTGGAACGGCGGCATCAGCAGCCTGCGCTGCCGGCGGTGCTGCGCTCCGGTTGCAGTCAGCACCGACAATCCGACAATCGGTCGAATCGGCGACTCGCCAGCGACCGACGGGGCAAGGTCCGGTTGGGTCACCAGTGACTTGATGTGATCGGGATGGGACACGAACACGACCGGCCGGGGGTCGAAGCGGGTATTCAGGCTGAAGACGTCGCCGGCCTCGCGCTGCGCCTTGAAGAGGGTGCCACCAATGTCCATGCCCAGCCGAATCGTCTGCAGCGTGCGGCCGGCGCCGACATGGGGAACTGTGCGGCCGGTCGGTTGGCCGTCATCGACTGGCCCTGCCGGAGAGGGCGTGAACTCGGCCGCCAGCCCGGGGTCAGACGTGCGGAGATACCACGGGGTGGCGTCCGTGCGCTTGGCGCTCTCGAGCAAGCTCACACGTTCAGGGTGCCTCGTGGTCAGGGCGTGCGCATCCGACTGCGGTGGGAATCACAAGCCATTAGCCGGCCAGGTGGCCTTGGTCGACGGCATGGATGCTGCCGTGCACCGCCGAGGCGTCGTCCGAAGCGAGGAAGGCGATCACGGCCGCGACGCTGTCCGCGTCCATCAGTCCGCGGGCGGCGGAGACCCGCATGATCAGGTCCCAGTTCGCACCCTCGGGAACGTCGATCGTGTGCACCTGCGGAGTGTCCATCCCACCGGGACAGACGCAGTTCACCCGCAGCGGCGCGTGCAGGTACTCCACGGCCAAGGCCTTGGTCAGGCCGACGACGCCGTGCTTCGAGGCCGTGTACGCGGCGGAGTACGCCTCCCCCATCAAACCGGCGACCGACGCAACGTTCACGATGTTGCCGCCGACTTCGAGCAGGTGCGGTATCGCCGCCTGGGCGACGAAGAATGCGCCGCTCAAGTTGACCGCGATGTCGTGGGCCCACTGCTCGTCGGTGACCTCGGTGGTGATGCGGAAATCATGACGGCCGGCATTGTTGACCACCACGTTCAGCCGGCCAAAGGCTTCGACGGCGGCAGCCACGGCCGAACGGCATGAGTCCGGTGACGCGACGTCGAGTGGGCCAAAGCTGACGGTCCCCGCAAGGTCAGCACAACTCTCGGCCACCTCCGCGAGCCGGGCCTGGTCCCGGGCGGCGGCGTAAACCGATCCGCCCTCGGCGGCAAACCGGCGCACGGCCGCCGCGCCCAAGCCTGACGAGGCTCCGGTCACGAGGATCGACTGCCCGTGGAAGCGGAGCACAGGCGAGGTGTCGTTGTTCACGTCGCGAGGGTAGTGGGTCGCGCTCGTGCACGAATGTCAGCGGCATTACCCGTCGACATTCGTGCGCGAGGGGGGATTTGAACCCCCACGCCCTTGCGGACACTGGCACCTGAAGCCAGCGCGTCTGCCATTCCGCCACTCGCGCGTGATCCAGCTCCGATCACGGGGCCGAACCGAACAGTGAGTCTAACAGGGGGAATCTCGCGGACAGACCGCCCGATACGATCGAACCGTCCTGCCACGGGAGGGCCGAACGAGGAGGGGAGGTCGTTCGATGGCTGGGGTCATCCAACGCTTCGAGCAACGGCTCGAAGGTGTCGTGACCGGCGCCTTCGCGCGGGCCTTCCGCAGCGCCGTCCAGCCCGTCGAGATCGCTGCCGCTCTCCAGCGCGAAGTGGACAACTCGGCCCAGGCCCTGTCCCGCGACCGGATGCTGGCCGCCAACGCATTCGTCGTCGAGCTTTCGCCGTCGGACTACGAGCGGCTCGCACCTTTTGCCGACACCTTGGCCGCTGAGCTGGGTCGCCTCGTCGATGAGCACGTGGCGGAACAGCGGTACACCCTGACCGGCCCGCTCGACATCAGCTTCACCGAGGCCGACGACCTGGGCACCGGACGCTTCCGGGTACTCAGCAACACCAGCGCCGCCGTCACACCCGTCGAGGGCGAACGCATGACCGAGACCGCGATCCGAACGTCGGACGTACTCATCGAAGTCAACGGGATGCGCCAGCCGTTGAGCCCCCCGGGCGTCGTGATCGGCCGCGGCAGTGAGGCCGAGCTGCGGATCAACGACCCGGGCATCTCACGCAAGCACGCCCAGCTGTCGGTCACCATCGGCGACCACGGCACCGAGGTCACCGTGCATGACCTTGGCTCGACCAACGGTGTGATCCTCAACGGCCAGCGGGTCGCCGACGGCCATGTTCGCGACGGCTCACACATCCAATTGGGTAACACGGTGATCGTGGTGCGGATCACCGAGAACGGCGATGGCCGTGGTTTCGAGGCCGGCTCCGCCGGCACCTCAACCAGCGAGCGACCTGACGACGAGGGTGACGGCGATGTCTGAACTGACGCTCATGCTGATCAAGCTCGGCTTCCTCGCCGTGCTGTGGCTGTTCGTGCTGTCGGCGATCTCCGTCATCCGCTCGGACATCGTCGGCACCAAGGCGCCCGCCGTCGCGCGGGCGTCGAGCTCAGGCGGCAAGAAGGACCAGCCGAGGGAGGCATCCAAGCCGGGCAAGCAGGGCAAGCCCGGGAAGCCGAAGCGGGGCACGCCGACCAAGCTCCAGATCGTCGGTGGGCCGAACACGGGACAAAGCGTCCCGCTCGGCGACCAACCGATCCTGCTCGGCCGTGGCACGGACGCCGCGATTCGGCTCGACGACGACTACGTCTCCACGCGGCACGCCCGCTTCGCGACGAACGGCGAAGAGTGGTTCGTCGAAGACCTCGGCTCGACCAACGGGACGTACGTCGGCAGCCAACGCGTTTCCACCCCCGTCCCGGTCGCCATCGGCGTCCAGGTGCGGCTCGGCAAGACCGTCGTCGAGCTGCGGAAGTAGGCCATGGCACCGCTTTCCCTGCGCTTCGTGGCTCGCACCGACACCGGTCTGCGCCGCAGCAGCAACCAAGACTCCGGCTACGCCAGCTCTCGCCTGATTGCCATCGCCGACGGCATGGGCGGGGCGGCGGCCGGTGACCTTGCCTCGGCGACCGCGATGAACATCGTCCGCACACTCGACCGGGCTCACGACAGCGACCCGCGCGGTGCCCTCCTGCAGGCGATCCGCGACGCGAATCGGCGCCTGGGCGAGATGTCGTCGGTCGATCCGTCGGTCGACGGCATGGGCACGACACTCGAGGCGATGCTGTGGACCGGTGAGCACTTCGTCACCGCACACATCGGGGATTCCCGCTCATACCGGCTGCGCGACGGGGAGCTGACGCAGCTCAGCCACGACCACACGTTCGTCCAAAGCCTCGTCGACGAGGGCAAGCTGACGCCCGAGGAAGCCCGCGTTCACCCGCATCGCTCGCTGCTGCTTCGGGTCCTGCTCGGCCGTCCCGACAATGAACCCGACATCGGCCAGCTCGAGGGTGAGCCAGGTGACCGGTATCTGCTGTGCAGCGACGGCCTCACTGACATGGTCGACGACGACAAGATCGCCGAGACCCTCGCCCTCGACAGCATCGAGGAAGCGGCGGATCGCCTGATCGAGCTGGCGCTCGCCGGCGGCGGACTGGACAACGTCACGGTCGTCATCGGCGAACTCGGTACGGCGCTGGACGATCCCGAAGAGCCCCAGCTCGTGGGTGCTGCGGCCGACCGGCCGAGGCGCCGGCCGCTGGTTCCTGAGCCCACGGCCACCATCGCGCCACCGCCCGATGTCGAGGAACTGCGCTATTCCTATGTCCCCCCGTCCCGGACGAGCTGGCTGCGCTACGGCTTGGTGGTCGGCGTCGCGCTTCTCGTCCTGGTCGCTGGGGCCGTGGCGCTGTATCGCGCCAGCCAGAGCCAGTACTTCGTCGGCGTGAGCAATGGCCACGTCGCCATTTATCGCGGTGTCGACGCCGACCTGCCGTTCATCTCACTCAAGAGCGTCGTTCAGGAGACCGACATCGCCCTGTCCGCGTTGACTCGAGTGAACCGAGATCTCGTCGTCGAAGGCATTGAGGCCCGCGACCGTGCAGAGGCCGACGCGACGGTGGCCCGGCTCCGCGCGACGCGCGCCAAGCCGAAACCCTCACCGTCTCCATCGCCCTCACCGACCGACACGGCGAGCCCGAGCCCGACCCCCACCGCCAACCCGTCGCCTTCGATCTCATGAGCATGCCGACCGTCTGGGTTCCGAGGAAGCGCCGTGGCGCGGAGTTCTTCCTCATGATTCTCGCCGTCAGCATCGGCGTGATGTCGTACTGCGCAGTCGGGCTCGGTGCCCAGGGGCGGGTCCCAGCCGGGGCCGTCGGACTGGCCGCCGGCCTGGTGAGTCTCGCGGTCGCGGCGCATTTCGTCATTCGGCGGGTCGCGCCGTATGCCGATCCGGTGCTCCTGCCGCTGGTGCTCTGCCTCAATGGCCTGGGGTTGGCCATGATCTACCGGCTCGACCTCGGCCGGCAGCAGATCGATCCGGAGCGCCAAGGCTTCGCCGGCCCGCAATTGGTTTGGACGATCTTCGGACTTGCCTTCTTCACGGCCGTCCTCGTGCTCGTCCGAGATCACCGGCGGCTCCAGTCCGTCACCTACACGTTCGGATTCGCCGCCATCGTGCTGCTCGTTCTCCCGCTGGTGCCGTTCATCGGCGCCGGCGTGATCAACGGCTCGCGCATCTGGATCAACGTGGGCCCGTTCAGCTTCCAGCCCGGCGAAGCCGCGAAGATCTGTCTGGCCATCTTCTTCGCCGGCTACCTGGTGGTGAAGCGCGACGCCCTTGCCTTGGCGGGCCGCCGCATCGCCGGCGTCGACCTGCCCCGCGGACGCGACCTCGGTCCGATCCTCGTCGGCTGGCTGGTCAGCGTCGGCATCTTGGTGCTGCAGCGCGATCTCGGCTCGTCCCTGCTGTTCTTCGGCCTGTTTGTCGTGATGCTCTACATCGCCACCGAACGCTCGGGCTGGCTGGTCGTCGGTGGGGTGCTCTTTGCCGCGGGCGCGTACTTCGGATACGCGACGTTCGACCACGTGCGAACGCGCTTTGAAGCATGGCTCGACCCATTCGGAGACCCCGATCGCAACGGCCAGATCATCAGTGGCCTGTTCGGGCTGGCCCACGGCGGCATCTTGGGCCGCGGCTGGGGCCTGGGCAGCCCGCAACTGACACCGTTCTCGTTCTCTGACTTCATCGCCGCATCGCTCGGCGAGGAGCTTGGCCTGACCGGGCTGATGGCCATCATCTTGATCTACGGCCTCCTTGTCGAGCGCGGCCTGCGGATCGCCCTGACCTGCCGCGATGCCTTCGGCAAACTGCTTGCGGCCGGCCTCGCCTTCTCGCTTGCGCTGCAGGTGTTCGTGGTCGTGGGTGGCGTCACGCGGCTCATCCCGCTGACCGGCCTGACCACCCCATTCCTGGCCCAGGGTGGATCGTCGGTGGTCATGAATTGGGCCATCATCGCCCTGCTCCTGCGGATCAGCGACCAGACGCGTCGACCGGCCCCCTCGGTGACACCCCTCGACAGTGATGACGAAACGCAGGTGGTGAAGCTGGGGTCACCTTCCGCCCCCGCGGAGATTGCCGAAGGGCCTGCGGGGGTACCTTCCGCCCCGGAAGGGGGCGGGGGAACGTGAATCGACCGATTCGCGCCCTGGCGGTCGCCTGTCTCGTGCTGTTCCTGGCGCTGCTGGCCAACGCGAACTACGTGCAGTTCGTTCAGGCTGACAGCCTCAATGCCAAGAACGGCAACAAGCGCGTCATCAACGAGGAGTTCTCCCGCGATCGGGGGCCCATCCTCGTCGACGGTGAGCCGGTCGCCGAGAGCGTGCCGACCGATGACGAGTACAAGTACCAGCGCACGTACAGCGACGGGAAGCTCTACGCGCCGATCACCGGGTACTTCTCCTACATCTACGGCCGCGGCGGCTTGGAGTACTCGGAGAACCCCGTGCTCTCCGGCAGCGACAACCGGCTGTTCGTCAGTCGGGTGGTCGACGTTCTCGCCAACAAGCAGCCCAAGGGCGGCAGCGTCGAGACGACGATCGACCCGTTCGCCCAGCAGGCGGCGGCAACCGGGTTGCAGCGACTCGGCCCGACCTCCCAAGGCGCGGTGATCGCCCTCCGGCCCTCCACCGGCGAGGTCCTCGCGATGGTGAGCCAGCCGTCCTACGACCCGTCGACGCTGGCGAACCACGACTTCGACGAGGTCGAGCGGGCATGGGGCAGGCTGCTCAACGCCAAGTCCCAGCCGATGCTCAACCGCACGACGCAGCAGACTCTGCCGCCCGGTTCGACGTTCAAGCTGGTGACGGCTGCCGCGGCGCTGGAGAACCTCAATCTCGACCCGAAGGACATGATCCAGGCCGGCCGGACTCTCAGCTTCCCCGGGATCAGCTACACGCTCGGCAACTACGATCGCGGCAATTGCGGCGGCAATCGCATCACGTTCGAGCGCGCGATGAACGTGTCCTGCAACGTCGCCTTCGGCGCCCTCGCCGGCCGCATCGGCGAGCAAAACCTGGCTGAGCAGGCACAGGCCTTCGGCTTCGGCACTGACCCGCTCTCCGGGCTTCCGTCCGGTCCGAGTCGATTCCCGACCGGCGACCTCGAGCCGCCGCAGCTCGCCCAGTCCGGCATCGGCCAGTTCGAGGTCGCAGCGACGCCGCTGCAGATGGCGATGGTCGCGGCTGCCGTGGGCAACAACGGCCAGGTCATGCGCCCGTACGTGGTGAAGTCGGTCCGGGCGCCGAACCTCCGGGTGATCGAGGCGGCGCAGCCGGAATCGCTCGGCCAGGCCATGAGTGGCGTCAACTCCGACAAGCTGACGCAGATGCTCGTGAGCACGGTGGCCAAGGGGACGGCCGCATCGGCCCGCATCGGGGGCATCGATGTCGCGGCCAAGACCGGCACCGCCCAGTCGACCCGAGACCGACCGCCGTACGCCTGGTTCGTTTCGTTTGCGCCGGCCGACAACCCGGAGGTCGCCGTGGCCGTGGTCGTCGAGTCCAGCGATACGGCACGCAGCGAGATCGCCGGCGGACGTCTGGCCGGACCGATCGCGCGCAGCGTCATGCAGGCGGTGTTGGACCGATGAATGTTCGATGGAATATGGGAGATTTGCGACATGAGTGATTCCGGCGACGGGACCGAACCCGTCCTGCTGGGCAACCGCTACGAACTCGGGGGCATTCTGGGCCGCGGAGGCATGGCCGACGTGCGCGTCGGTCGTGATCAGCGCCTCGGACGCACGGTCGCCATCAAGCAGCTCCGTCCGGACCTTGCCTCCGACGAGTCCTTCCAAGCCCGGTTCCGGCGCGAGGCGCAATCGGCTGCCGCGCTCAACCATCCCTCGATCGTCGCGGTCTACGACACCGGCGAGGCCACCGACGCGCACGGCCACCACATCCCGTACATCGTCATGGAGTACGTCGACGGCCAGACGTTGCGCGACATCCTGCGCGACGGCCGCAAGATTCTCCCCGAGCGTGCGCTGTCCATCGTGGGAGACGTCCTCAGCGCTCTCGACTACAGCCACCGCCAGGGCATCATCCACCGCGACATCAAGCCGGCCAACGTCATGCTCACGCCCGACGGCCAGGTCAAGGTCATGGATTTCGGCATCGCCCGGGCCGTCGCCGACGCATCGGTGACGCAGACGGCCGCGGTCATCGGCACCGCCCAGTACCTCTCCCCCGAACAAGCCCGCGGCGAGACCGTCGACGCCCGGTCCGACATCTACTCGACCGGGTGCCTGCTCTACGAGCTGCTGGCCGGGCGCCCGCCGTTCATCGGCGACAGCCCGGTGTCCGTGGCCTACCAGCATGTACGCGAGGAAGCCCGCCCACCGTCGCAGTTCAATCCTGACGTCAGCGGCAACGTCGACCACATCGTGGCGAGGGCGTTGGCCAAGCGCACCGACGACCGCTACCAGAGTGCCGCCGACATGCGGACGGACATCGAGCGCGTCCTGGCCGGACACGCGGTCAGCCCGCCGGCGGCACCGAGTCCCGGTACGGCCACCACCGTTGCCGCCGTCGACGCCTTGGCCGGGCTGAGCGGTGCGGCCAACGCGACCCAAGTCACCCAGGCGATTCCGGCGGACGGCGCACCACTGCCTGGCGGCCCGGGACTTCCGCCGCCGTCCCGGCGCAGGGAGAGCAGCAACCGCAGCAAGGTCGCGTTCTGGGTGTTGGCGCTGCTCGCCCTCGTGCTGCTCAGCACCGCGGCGTGGGCTCTGCTCAGCCCCGAGGACACGCCTGATGCGGAGACGGTGGCCGTGCCCGACGTGTCCGGCCAGCCGTTCGAAGACGCCAAGGCCGAGTTGGAGGCGGTGAACTTTGAGGTCGAGAGGGTCGAGGAGCCGGACGACACGGTCCCGGCCGGTGACGTGATCTCACAGGATCCGGCTGGCGGCTCCCTCGAGGAGCCCGGCACCACCATCACGCTGACGGTCTCCGCCGGCAAGGAGACCGTGACCATCCCCTCCCTGGGCAGCTACAGCTTCGAGGACGCCGAGAGACTTCTCGAAGGCGAGCAGTACCGGCTGAACGTGGAGCGCGAAGAACGGGACAGCTCCGCGCCGCAGGACGAGGTCATCAACTCGAACCCGCCAGAAGGCTCCGAGGTCGAGAAGGGCTCGACCATCACGCTTTACGTCTCGCGCGGCGAGTCCTCGGTGCCCAACGTGGTCGGCAAGAGCGTGAGCGACGCTCGAAACACGTTGGAGGATGCCGGCTTCGATGTGGAGGTGAACGGCCCGAGCGACGGCACGGTCACCGATCAGGACCCCAGCGGCGGCGAGGACCTCGCCCGCGGCGAGACGGTTGAGATCACGTCTGAATCCGACGACACGGACCCGGATCCGAACAACGGGAACGGCAACGGCAACGGTCCGGACGTCGATGAGATCCCGTTCCCCTGAGCGAAATCATCAGCACTTAGGCTAACGGTCGTGTCCTCCCCCAAGAAGCCCGTGAAGGTCCGTCGACAGCTGGGCGGGTGGCGTCACCCGCTGGCCCTGGCGCTGCTCCTGACCGCAATCGCCTGGGCGGTCGGTGCCTTCTTCGCCACCAGTGACAAGGATTTCCCCAGCGTCGGAACGGTGCCCGTCCTGTCCAGCATCGGCGGCTGGAATTGGGCCGTCGCGATCGTTCTCGCGCTCATCGCCACGTCGATCGCAGACCGCACCCGCCCGCCGACCCCACCGGGCAAGCGGGGCTGGCGCCATGCCGGGCTCGCGATGTCAATCTGTGCCGTGCTCGGCCTGCTGTGGGTCGTGGTCTTCTACGTCATCTCCAACACGACGGTCCGCATTCCGATCTACTCGGACCTCGGCCAGTGGAACATCCTGATCGGGATGGGCTTCATCATCGCGGCGTTCGGTTTCGCCACGAAATGGGAGTGAACTCGGAACGCAGGAACGAACCCGACCACGCGCCGTGGCCCGCCCACGCGATTGCGTGGGCGGCTGGCGGCGGAGCGGGGCCGGTCGGCGCTCCGGCGCCGACAGATTTGAGCGGCCCGTCAGGGCCGCGTCCCCGGTTATCCAAGGGTGTGCACACAGCTGTGGATAATTACACGAGTGTGATTCCGCTGGTCAGGGCAGCGGTCTGCACGCTCACCACCAGCAGGATCGCCAGCCAGATCCCAGCGAACGCGACGGCCTGCCACACCGTTCGTGATGCGCGCGGAGCGTAGGCGAAGACCGCGCCCAGCAGCAATCCCGTCAGGAACCCGCCGAGATGCGCCTGCCAGCTGATGTTGGCCTGCAGGCTGATGACTCCGTTGATCACGAGCAACACCAGCAGCCCGCGCACATCCTGCCCCGCCTTGAGTAGCAGGACGAAGACCAGGCCGAACAGCCCAAAGATGGCCCCGGACGCGCCCACCGTGGGCGCGCCACTGAGCACATAGACGAAGGTCGACGCGGCCACGGCCATCGTCAGATACGACGCGACGAACCGCGTTGTGCCCAGAGCGCGCTCTGCCGCCGGCCCGAAGAGGTACAGCGCGAACATGTTCAACGCCAGATGGATGGGGTTGGCGTGCAGGAACTCACCGGTGAGCAGCCGCCAATACTCACCGGTGGCGACCGCACTGGAGTCCATCTGGGCATCGTCGGTGAGACGGCCACTGGTCGCGAGCTGTAGCAGGAACACCGCAACGTTGATCGCGATGAGGGTGAAGGACACTCCCCCGGCGTTCGCCGAGATGGCCCCGCCAGCCACGGTGCGCGGCTGGCGGACTGACTTACGACCTTCGACCACGCAGGACGGACATTGGAACCCGACGGCTGCGTCGCGCATGCACTCCGGGCAGATCGGTCGCTCGCAGCGCTGACATCGGATGTTCGCCTCGCGACCCGGATGCCGATAACAGTCGGTCACGAGCGGTCGATCGTGACCTTGGTGATCACCACCGGATCGACCGGACGATCTCCCGGGCCGGTGGCCGTCGTCGCGATGGCGTCGACGACGCCGCGACTGGCTTCATCCGTCACCTCACCGAAGATGGTGTGCCGCCGATTGAGCCAGTCGGTGGGCGCGACGGTGATGAAGAACTGGGACCCGTTCGTGCCGGGCCCGGCATTGGCCATGGCCAGCAGATAGGGACGATCGAAACGCAGGTCCGGGTGGAACTCGTCGTCGAACTGGAATCCGGGACCACCGGTGCCGGTGCCGAGCGGGCATCCGCCCTGAATCATGAAGTTGTCGATGACGCGATGAAAGGTAAGCCCGTCGTAGAACGGCTTGTCCGACGGCTGGTGGGTGGCCGGATCGAGCCACTGCTTGGTGCCCTCGGCGAGACCGACGAAGTTCTCGACCGTCTGCGGTGCCTGGTCGGGAAAGAGATCGATGACGATGTCACCGCGATTGGTGCTGAGGGTCGCGGTCAGTGCCACGGGATTCCTTTCGATCGGGAGCTTCTCCCGCAATCGTACGGGCGCGCCGATGACGACCGGGTCAGCTGTCGGCCGACCGAACGGCAGCTGTAGCCCGTCGCTCGGCCCAGAAGCTCACGACGGGAACGGTGCCGGCCAAGAGCGTCGTGATCGTGAAGGTCGGGCTCCACCGCTGCGCGCGGGCCAGGAGTGCCGCCGCGACCAGGAAGACCATGTACAGCCAGCCATGGGCAATGCCGAGATACGTCGTGATCAGTTCGCCAACCTGTTGGGGCGGTGATCCGTGGGTCGTCAGGTACTTCAGGGGGACGCCGATCAGGACGAGCACGATGAGCAACGTCCCGACAATCCATGCCATGAACTGATAGCGCTTGAGACCAGCCGAGTCGGTATTCACGCTGGTCAGAGTATCCGGGCCTCCTCTACGCCGTCCTCGACGTCGACGGCATCGGTGGCCATCCGCCACCACATGAACCCGGCGAAGAGTCCGAATACCCACCACTGGAGCGCGTAGGCGAGGTTCCGCAGGCCGACCGTCCACGGGACGTGCGGATCCGGTGGCGCAACGGGCGTCAGGCCAGTGCGTGATGGTTGGTCGAGCAGTGCATAGCCGCTGAATAAGTCGCCCTGCGTCACGTTCACCCGATGCGCGATGGACAGGTCGCCACTCTGGTCTGGTGGCTGAAGAACCGCCACCAGTGGAGGCCTGGGCGGGTCGAGGTCCATGACCTCGCGGACATGCCCGAGGACAACGATGATCGACGACCGAGTTCCCTTGACGCGCACCGTGGTGGCGTACCACTCCTGGCCATCGGGGCGCTTGGCGACGAACGCCTCGCCCGCGTACGTGCCGTCAATGCGGACCCGGCGGCCGACGAGGTGCTCGGCGAACGCGTCGTCAGGCCCCCAGACCGTGAGCAGGTCGACAGGTTTGGCCGCCCGTGCCGCCCTGGTCTCGTCCTCGTGCTTCGACCCGTAAACGCCGAGCTGCCAGAACCCCATCAGTGCGCAGGCCACAATCGCGAAAGCGGCCAGGACGTGCAGGACCAGCAGCCGCGGCTGGAACCATGTCGACAGGCTCAAGGGCCGGCGTGATTCATCCGGCGTACGGAGTGAGGTTCGCGTACAGCGGGAAGCGCTCGGCGAGGACGGCCACCCGCTTGCGTAGGCCGTCGATGTCGACGTCACCCGGCTTGAGTGCCTCCGCGATGACGTCGGCCACCTCGGTGAACTCCTCGGCGCCGAAGCCGCGGGTGGCGAGCGCCGGCGTGCCGATGCGCAGACCCGACGTCACCATCGGCGGACGCGGGTCATTCGGGACGGCATTACGGTTCACGGTGATGCCGACCTCATGCAGTCGGTCTTCGGCCTGCTGACCGTCGAGCTCGCTGTCGCGCAGGTCGACCAGGATGAGATGGACGTCGGTGCCGCCGGTGAGGACCTTGATGCCGGCGTCGCGCGCGTCGTCGGCCATCAGCCGCTCGGCAAGGATCTTGGCGCCGTCGAGGGTGCGCTGCTGGCGTTCCTTGAAGTCCGGTTGCAGCGCCATCTTGAAGGCCACCGCCTTGGCCGCGATGACGTGCTCGAGCGGTCCGCCCTGCTGGCCGGGGAACACCGCTGACCGGATCTTGGTGGCGATCTCTTCGTCATTGGTCAGGATCGCGCCGCCTCGCGGACCGCCGAGGGTCTTGTGCGTCGTGGTGGTCACGACGTGCGCGTAGGGCAGCGGGCTCGGGTGCAGGCCGGCCGCGACCAAGCCGGCGAAGTGGGCCATGTCCACCCAGAGCCTGGCGCCCACCTCGTCGGCGATGGCGCGGAACTCGGCGAAGTCGAGCTGGCGCGGATAGGCCGACCACCCGGCGATGATGACCTTCGGTTCGTGCTCGCGCGAGAGCGCCCGCACCTCGTCCATGTCGACGTAGC
>DATFFJ010000123.1:0-8406 GCA_035250065.1 Aeromicrobium sp.
ATGGGGCTGCCGCACGTCGTCGTGCGGTTCTACACGAATCCTGATGGCGGCGACGCACGGCGGACGACGCTCATCGTCCTCGCCCTGCTCGGCATCTTCTATCTGCTGCCCACGGTCTACGGCGCGCTCGGCCGGATCTACGCGTCCGACCTCATCGACGCCGGGCGGGTTGATGCCGTCGTCCTGGAGCTTCCCCACCGGATGCTCGGCTCCGGTGGCGATGCCCTGGCCGCACTCCTGACCGCCGGTGCTTTCGCGGCCTTCCTGTCGACGTCGTCGGGATTGACGATGTCGGTGGCTGGCGTCATCGGACAGGAGCTGGCGCGATCCGGACGACTGCACAAGCGGATCTCCAGCGTCACGGCGCTGCGCGTCGCCGCGGCCGTCTGCGTCCTCGTGCCGCTCGTCCTTGCTCTCGCCGTGCAGCGAATCCCGGTCGCCACCTCGGTGACGTTCGCATTCGCCCTTGCCGCATCCACCTTCTGTCCGTTGCTCGTCCTTGGCATCTGGTGGCGGGGCCTCACCGCCCCGGGGGCCGTCGCCGGCCTCATCGCCGGTGGAGTCGGCGCCGGCCTGGCCCCACTCGTCCGCGCTTCGATCGACACGGTGGCCACGTGGCGCATCCTCATCGACTATCCGGCGGCCTGGTCAGTGCCGCTGGGCTTCGGCGTGATGATCGCCGTCTCGCTGGCCACCCGAGATCGCGTCCCGACCCGTGTGTCTCGGACCATGGTGCGACTGCACACACCGGAGGGCGTCAGTCTCGATCGCCGTTAGGCCGGTGGGGCCGGAGGCGCGGCTGACCGTTCACCGGCGAAAACCGACCACTCGTCGGTCGACGGTGGCCACCCATCGCGCAGGTCGTCGGCTCCGGCGCAGCCACTTCCTGTGATGTGGCACACACCGGCTGCCAGAACCTAGCGTCGAGCCAAAGGGCGCGACGCGCGCTCGTGTCTGGATACGAGAGGGACCACGATGGTGGAACAAGTCTCCTCAAAGGCGCACCAGTCGTACCAACGACTGCATGCGACCGGCGAGTTCGCTGAGCTCAAGCGCTCCTACCTGGGCTTCGTCGTGCCGGTGACCATCGCGTTCATGGTCTGGTACTTCCTGTACGTCGTCCTGTCGAACTGGGCGCCCGGGTTCATGGGCGCCAAGGTCCTCGGCAACATCAACGTCGCCTTGGTCTTCGGGCTTCTGCAGTTCGTCACCACCTTCGCCCTCGCGTGGGCCTACCAGCGGTTCTCGGCGAGGCGTCTGGATCCCCTCGCCGACCAGCTCCGCGATGAGTTCGAGCGGGAGGTCGGAGCATGACCACGAGCCTCGTCGCACAGACCAGTCTCACCGGCGAGTATCGCGGCCTGACCGCGGCTCTCTTCCTGGGCGTCGTTCTGCTGACGGTCGGCATCACGTTCTGGGCCAGCCGCAACACCAAGACGGCGTCTGACTACTACGCCGGCGGACGCAGCTTCAGTGGAGCCCAAAACGGCTTCGCCATCGCCGGCGACTACATGTCGGCGGCGTCGTTCCTGGGCATCTCGGGTGCGATCGCCCTGTCCGGCTATGACGGATTCCTGTACTCGATCGGCTTCCTCGTCGCCTGGCTCGTCGCCTTGCTCCTGGTCGCGGAGCTGCTCCGCAACTCCGGCCGGTTCACGATGGCCGACCAGCTGG
This sequence comes from Aeromicrobium sp., assembly GCA_035250065.1. Taxonomy (GTDB): domain Bacteria; phylum Actinomycetota; class Actinomycetes; order Propionibacteriales; family Nocardioidaceae; genus Aeromicrobium. The sequence goes on from DATFFJ010000123.1 coordinate 1,675, forward strand.
CCTACCGGATGCGGCAGCGGCCCGTCCGGACGGCGGCTGCCACGTCGACCGTGGTGGTGTCGATCTTCTACCTCTTGGCGCAGATGGTCGGGGCCGGTGCGCTCGTGGCGCTGCTCCTCGGAGTTGAGGGCGACGCGGCCAAGAACGCCACCATCGCCGGCGTCGGCGCGCTGATGATCTTCTACGTCGTCGTCGGCGGTATGAAGGGCACGACGTGGGTCCAGATCGTGAAGGCGGTCCTGCTGATGACCGGCACCGTGCTGGTCACCGTGCTGGTGCTCGCCCAATACGGCTTCAACCTCTCCGACCTGCTCGGCACTGCCGCCGCGAACAGCGGTCACGGCCAGGCGTTCCTGGAGCCCGGGCTGAAGTACGGCGTCTCGACCACCAGCAAGATCGACTTCGTCTCGCTGGCGATCGCGCTGGTGCTCGGCACCGCCGGATTGCCACACATCCTCATCCGCTTCTACACCGTTCCCACCGCCAGGCAAGCGCGGAAGTCGGTGCTGTGGGCGATCGCGCTGATCGGTTCGTTCTACCTGATGACCCTCGTCCTGGGCTTCGGCGCGGCGGCCATGGTCACCGGTGACGCCAAGCAGGCGATCGTCGACACCGGCGGCAATCTCGCCTCGCCGCTGCTGGCGCAGGCGGTCGGCGGCGGGCCTGGCACGACCGGAGGGGCCGTGCTGCTGGCGCTGATCTCGGCTGTGGCATTCGCGACGATCCTCGCGGTGGTCGCCGGTCTGACACTCACGTCAGCGTCCTCGGTCGCTCACGATCTGTACGCCAACGTCATGAAGAAGGGCACGGCGTCGGAGAAGGACGAAGTCAAGATGGCCCGCATCGCGGCGTTCATCATCGGCGGCGTTGCCATCGCCCTGGCGATCCCCGGCCAGAAGCTGAACGTCGCCTTCCTGGTGGCGCTGGCCTTCGCGGTCGCGGCGTCGGCCAATCTCCCGGCGCTGCTGTACAACCTGTTCTGGAAGAGGTTCAACACCCGCGGCGCCGTCTGGAGCATCTACGGCGGCCTCCTGTCCGCCGTGGCGCTGGTGCTGTTCTCGCCGACGGTGTCCGGTGCCGAGACCGCGCTGTTCCCGAACGCGGACTGGAGCTGGTTCCCCTTGGCGAACCCGGGCATCGTCTCGGTTCCCTTCGGGTTCCTGATGGGCTGGCTCGGAACCATCACCGCGACGGATCGCACGGCGGAGGAGCACTTTGTCGAGCTGGAAGTCCGGTCACTGACCGGCGCCGGCGCCGCCACATAGGAGCAATCGGGGGTGTTCGCTGTTCCTGCGCCGGCACATGTCGCGATCGCCGGCGCGGGAACAGCGGGCGCACGGACCCCCTCCCTGAAAACCAGCCCGCGCCCTACGCTGGGCCCCGAGAGAGTGCCCCACAGAATGCGCCCTGAGGGCATCGTCGAAGCAAGGAGCAACCGTGTCGGACGCCATTAGCAACCTGTCCCACGAAGATCGCATCTTCGAGCCACCGGCCGAACTCGCCGCGAACGCCAACCTCAAGGCTGACGCCTATGACGAGGCGGCAGCCGACCGGCTCGCCTTCTGGGCTCGGCAGGCCGAGCGGATCACGTGGGCGAAGCCGTTCGACGACGTCCTCGACTGGTCCAATCCGCCCTTCGCGAAGTGGTTCGTCGGCGGCAAGCTCAACGTCGCCTACAACTGCGTCGATCGGCACGTCGAAGCCGGAAACGGCGATCGCGTCGCGTTCAACTTCGTCGGTGAACCGGGCGATACTCGGACCCTCACGTACGCCGACCTGAAGAACGAGGTCAGCAAGGCGGCCAATGCGCTCGAGGAGCTCGGCATCGAGGCCGGCGACCGGGTCGCCATCTACCTGCCGATGATTCCCGAGGCCGTCATCTCAATGCTGGCCTGCGCGCGAATCGGCGCACCGCACACCGTTGTCTTCGGCGGCTTCTCCGCCGATGCCCTCGCCAGCCGCATCGAGGACTGCCAGGCCAAGCTCGTCATCACCGCCGACGGCGGATACCGCCGCGGCGCTGCCTCGGCGCTCAAGCCGGCGGTCGACGAGGCCCTGGACAAGCTCGACAACAAGAACAGCGCGATCGTCCAGAACGTGCTCGTCGTCAAGCGCACCGAGCAGGACGTCGCCTGGAACGACGGCATCGACGTCTGGTGGGACGAGGTCGTCGGTAAGGCATCCGAGACTCACGATCCGCAGGCATTCGACGCCGAGCACCCGCTCTATGTGATGTACACGTCCGGGACGACCGGCAAGCCCAAGGGCATTCTCCACACGTCGGGCGGCTACCTCGTCCAGAGCTCGTACACCCACTGGGCCGTCTTCGACCTCAAGGATGACGACGTCTTCTGGTGCACGGCCGATGTCGGCTGGGTCACCGGCCACTCCTACATCGCGTACGGGCCGACGGCGAACGGCGCCACGCAGGTGCTCTATGAAGGGACTCCGGACACCCCGCACCAAGGCCGCTGGTGGGAGATCGTCCAGGAATACGGCGTCACGAAGTTCTACACCGCGCCGACGGCCATCCGGACGTTCATGAAGTGGGGCGACGACATCCCGGCCAAGTTCGACCTGTCAAGCCTCCGCATCCTTGGTTCCGTCGGCGAACCGATCAACCCTGAGGCCTGGGTCTGGTATCGCGACGTCATCGGCGGCGGCCGCACGCCGATCGTCGACACGTGGTGGCAGACCGAGACCGGCGCGCACATGATCAGCCCCTTGCCCGGGGTGACCGCGTGCAAGCCCGGCTCGGCGATGGGGGCACTGCCAGGCATCGGTATGGCCGTGGTCAATGACGACGGCGAGATCGTCGGAAACGGCCACGGTGGCTATCTCGTGCTCACCGAGCCGTGGCCGTCCATGTTGCGGACGCTGTGGGGTGACGACGAGCGGTACAAGGAGACCTACTGGTCGCGGTTCGCCGACAAAGGCTTCTATTTCGCTGGCGACGGCGCGAAGCTCGATGACGACGGCGCAATCTGGCTGCTCGGCCGCGTCGACGACGTCATGAACGTCTCGGGACACCGGCTGTCCACCACCGAGATCGAATCAGCCCTGGTATCGCACCCGTCCGTCGCCGAAGCCGCCGTCGTGGGTGCGACCGACGAGACCACCGGACAGGCGCCCGTCGCGTTCGTCATCCTGCGCTCCTCCGCCGCCAACGCCGATCAGAAGGAGATCGGTTCAGAGTTGCGCAATCACGTCGGCAAGGAGATCGGAGCGATCGCCAAGCCACGCCAGGTGATGATCGTTCCGGAGCTGCCGAAGACGCGCTCGGGCAAGATCATGCGGCGATTGCTCCGCGACGTGGCTGAGAATCGTGAGGTCGGGGACTCGACCACGCTCGCCGACTCGTCAGTGATGGACCTGATCTCGGCTGGCCTTGCTTCGAACTCGTCCGACGAAGACTGAGTTTGGATTTGTCGGCGACGCCGCTGCGCCGACAACACGACGCGATCGCGGCTGCGGCTACGCTGACCAACCATGGGCAAGTCCGTCAAAGCCACCGGTCACAAGCACGTTGCGGATTGGGGGCACCGCCCGCCTGCGGGGGAGCATGTTCCGAAGGCGTCGGGCGGCGCCACCTTCGGCCAGTTGGTCGCCGAGGCGAGCCGTGACCTCTCCGCCCTCGTCCAGGCCGAGCTCCAACTGGCCAAGAACGAGCTGAGCTTCAGCGCCAAGGCCGGCGGCATCGGCACGGGCCTGTTCTTGGTCGCCGGTTTCATGGCGGCCGTCGTGCTGATCCTGGCCTCGTTCGGCCTGGCCCTCGTGCTCGATCTGTGGCTTCCGGCCTGGGTGTCGTTCTTCATCGTCGCCGGGTTCTACCTGCTGGTCGCGGCCGTCGCCGTACTCGTCGGCATCCGCCTGATCAAGAAAGTCAAGGCACCGACGGCCACCATCGCAACCGCCAAGGAAATCCCGTCGGCTTTCAAGGACTGACGACCGCGCCTGGAGCGGGCGTTCAGGCGCAGGCGCCGGTGGCCACCCGGTCGGAGGATCCGCGTCCCAACTGGGCCGCGGCGGCGACTTGGTTGGCCGTCAGCGCGTAGCCGGTCGAGGAATCGGTCACGGAGGCGGCAAAGATGACGCCCAGCACCGTCCCGTTCGTCGATACCAGTGGCCCTCCGGAGTTGCCGGAACGCACCAGGCCGCGGATGGCAAACGCCTGGCGCAGGTGCTGGCCCTGGTCGTAGATGTCGGGACTGCGCATGTTGATCTGCGATCGGATACGGGCAGCGCGCGCGTCGAACGGCCCGTTCTCCGGGAAGCCCAGCACCACGGCGTCCTGCCCGGCCTCACCGGTCAGGTCGAAGCGCAGCGGCGCGCGGTCGAGGTCGTCGACGGCCAGGACCGCCACATCGAGGTAGGGGTCGTAGACCACCACCTCGGCGGGCAGGCGCTCGTCACCAACCTCAACCATCGGATCGCTCACGCCGGCGACCACGTGCGCGTTGGTCATCACGCGGCCGGGCGCATAGACGAACCCGGAGCCCTCGATCCCGCGCTGACACGATGCGACACCCAGGATCTTCACCACGCTGCCGGACGCCTGCCGTACCCCGGCGGAGCTCAGCGCGGTCGGATCGGGCGGTGCGATCGAGCGAATGGACTCGTCCTCGAACGGGTCGAGGTAGCGCGGGAAGACGTTCGCGTCGAGTGTGCGGTTGAAGGCACGCAGGACCCGGGTGGCCTCGTGCGGCATGACGCCGTTGACCTTGCCGAGGATCGCTGATTCACGCACCGCCGAACCGAGATACGGCACGGAGGTACCGCTGACGGCGTACCCGATCGCCCACGAGATGACGAGAACGGCGGCGATGCTGAGGGCAGACCCGCCCACCGAGTCGAGGAACTGGCTCGGCCCCGGGCGCACTCCCTCGCGGGCGGCGGACCCCACCGACGTCCCGACGACCTGCCCGATGCCGGCCGCGGCCACCACCAGCGCCAACGCAAGCAATGAGGTCGACAGCGTCGGCCCGGTCGACGGCAGCAGGAAGGGCACGACGACGACCCCGAGCATCCCGCCGGTGACCAGACCGAGTGTCGCGGCCAGGTTGACCAAGAACCCCTGCACGAAGCCTGACGCCGCGTACATGACGAGGACGGCAATGAGAATCAGGTCGAGGGAGTTCATAGCAGCTCCGGAAGCTGCCGGGTGATCGAGTCATCCCACGGCTTCTCCCAGCCGACCAAGCGGAACACCATGCTGATGACCCCGGCGGTGAATCCCCACAGTGGAATCGGCGTGCCGACGTCGAACGCGGGTCCCCGCCAACCCGACGGATGCACGACCGTGAAGCGATTGTCCGGATTCAACAGGCGGTCGAGCGGCTCATGCAGGATTCGGAAGACCTCGCCATCCGAGGCCGCCAGTGGATGCCGGTCCTGCCAGTACGCCAGCACCGGCGTCACGGCGAAATTGCTCGGCACCAGCCAGCGCGCGGGGAGGCTGCCGAACACGGTGATGCTTTCGGGATCGAGGCCCACTTCTTCGTGTGCCTCGCGGATGGCGGTTGCCGCCGGACCGTCGTCGCCGGGCTCACTGGCACCGCCGGGAAATGAGATCTGCCCCGCATGGTTGCGCAGGTGGAGCGACCGCTCCGTCAGGAGCAGCTCAGGTCCGTCCGCGCCGTCGGCGAAACAAACGAGTACTGCGGCCGGACGAGCGTCGGACGGCGGATCCCACAGCAGCGGCGCCATCTGGTCGGGACGGACGTTGTCGGCAAGGTCGACGAGCGGCGCCAACCATCCTGGCAACGCGGCATCCGTCTGGATCCTCACGGATTCGCCCGCCTCTCCGGTTGCACGTGCCTGCGCAGGGCCGCCGTCACCTCGGGGTAGGTCCGGAACGCGGTCCGTTCCGTGCCGACCATTCTCCCGCGGGCATCAACGAACACGGTCAGCGGCAGGCCACTGTGCCAGCCGAAGGCGGTACGGGTTCGCCCGTCCGGGTCCTCCAGCTGCGGATATTCGACGCCCGCCGTCGTGATCGACGTCCACGCCGCCGCCGAGGCGTCCTGCACATCGATGCCGAGGAACGCCACCTCCTCGCCCCACTCCCGATGCGCGCGGGCCAGGAGCGGCAGCTCGACCTTGCACGGGCCGCACCAGCTTGCCCAGAAGTTGATGACCGTCGGACGACCTGCGAGTCGGCGGAGGTCGCGCGTGGCGTCGGATCCGAGGCAACGCAGGGTCAGGTCGGGAAGCGCCTTCGGTCCGCCGGCCACCGGGTCACCCCGCGGCGGGCACAGGTCCGGAAGGTCTCCGGGCGGCTTCGGCGTGGGCGCAGCCGAGGCGGTCGCCTGGTCACCAGCTCCGTCGCCGTCCGTCCGGTCACCATCGGCGTCAGAACATCCGCTCATCAGCAACGCCACACACAGCGAGCTCGTCAGTGTGTGGGCGAGCCTCACGCTCGGCCCTCGGTCGTCAGGAGCCCTGCGGCCACGACGGGGTCGGTCGGGCCGAGGCCGAAGCTGGGGCACCAGTGCGCCACCGGGCAGGCGCCGCAGGCCGGCTTTCTGGCGTGACAGCAGCGCCGCCCGTGCCAGATCATCCGATGGCACATCATGGTCCATTCGGACTTCTCGATGAGCGCTCCGATGGCGAACTCAGCCTTGACCGGGTCCTTCGACGTCTTCTCCTCGATCCAGCCCATGCGCCGGCTGAGGCGAGCCAGATGGGTGTCGACGGTGATGCCCGGAATTCCGAACGCGTTGCCGAGCACGA
>DATFFJ010000124.1:0-8308 GCA_035250065.1 Aeromicrobium sp.
AGTTGCGCGATCCCCGGCCTGCTCCCACCAGTCGAACACCATGGCCAACAGCTCGTCGACGGGTCCTTGGCCCTTCACGCCGGCATCGCCCACGCTGTCGACTTGGGCGCCTCGGTCATCTACGTCCTCCCTACCGGCGCGCCGTGTGCACTGCCGCGAGCACCGCGCTCCGCAATTGGAGTGGCCCTCCACGCGCTGACCCTGCTGATCGATCAGCGGCTAATCCGCGAAATCTCGGCATTACAAGCCGGGACCGCCCTCAAGCTGTTGCCGCCACTGTGTCCCCTCGCGATTTCAGCGGCGGACTTCAGTCACGCCAAGGAGCTCATCACCCGTGCCCGACGATCCAGCCTTGAATGGATCGACTCCGGGGGCACAGAGCTTGCGCATCCCGAACAGTTCCTCGCGCCCCATCACCATGGCCAAGTCCGCGCAGCCAGTCGCTGACGATCGTGAGACTGGCCAATGCAGCCTGCGCAGGGCAGAACCAATGCATCTTGCCGTCCCTCAGCAAGGAAAAGGCGCGATGTCGGCCGGTGACAACCGCTGACCCACCGGTCGTGGTGCATGACAGTGAACTTGCGTGCCGGCCACACCTTGCGAATGCAGTTGGAAGCCAACAGACCATGCGGCTTGGCCTCTCGCCACGGGCCGTTGGACGAAAGGACTGATTCCTATGCGGGACCCACAGATGCTAGAGCTGCTGCTCGGGAGCCAGAGTGTCGAGATTGACGGCGACATCTGCGTGGATGTTGTCGAGCCCACCGAGTTCCTCAGATGGGCCCGTGTCCTCTTGAACCCCGCGGTTTTCGCATGGCGTTCGACGGTAACCGGCGAACGCAGGCTGCAGATCTGCGGCAACAGCGCGCACTATCCGGTCCACGGTCGTGTGACCGTGGTACTCGACGGCGACCGCCACCGTGATCTATGGGACGCGATGCAACAGGACGACCTGAGATGCGGCGAAGAGGAAAGGATCGATCTCCTGCGGCTCCGCCAAGCTGCGCTGAAAAGAAGGCGTCGCGAACAAGCGACGCGGGCGGCGTGAGGCGATCATGGTCCATGTCAGCGAAAGAAGCGTCGATCCTGCGTCGATCGGCGCAAGCGGCTTGGACAGCGCGAGGGGTCGGATCGTCGTAGGTGTTGACGGTTCGAAGGGATCCGCGGCGGCGCTGCGTTGGGCGCTTGAGGAGGCGCAGCTGCGGGGTGTGGGGGTGCACGCCGTCATGGCCTGGCACCAGCCTGTTGCTATCGGCGAGTCATCGGGAACGACCATTTCTCTGGGCTCGGATCCATCGATCGCTACCAAGTTCGTGTTGGCGGCCACTGTCGAGGCCGAGGTTGAAAGGATTCGCGCGAGATCGGGTGAGGGATTCGACGTGCCGATCACGTGCGAAGCGCTGGAGGGGAGTTCCGCGGAGACCTTGGTGCGTGCTGCTGCGGGCGCCCGCTTGCTCGTCGTGGGAACCCGTGGACACGGTGCGCTCGTCCGAGCGATGGTCGGCTCCGTGAGTCACCATGTGATAGCGCATGCACCATGCCCGGTGGTCGTGGTAACCAATCCGTCACGCAAGCGCAGTGCCAAGGCGGAGGCCTGGTCGGCGCAAGAACGCGCGCGAATCCGTTAAGAGGGAGGGCCAGAGAGCCCGGGCATGTCTCTGACCTGCCGGAACGTTTGGTGGGCCCCGTGGGACTCGAACCCACAACCCGCGGATTAAAAGTCCGCTGCTCTGCCAATTGAGCTAGAGGCCCCGAGGTGTCTTTCGGCCGGACCAGTTTGCCTCATCTGTTGAAACCCGTCCCACCCGCTCCTCGTCCCGCGTAGGGTGACGGTCAGGGTGGGACAACAAGGGGGTCAGGCCTGATGGCAATGCCAATGCCGTTGGATGCGCGACTGCGTGATGACGCGGTGCTTGCCGAGATCGAGTTGACGAGCCGGCTGATGATCGCCGCGTCCGACTACGAGCGGCATCTGACCCAGCGTGAGGTCGACGAGATCCTCGGCGTCGTTGCCCACTGATCGCCTCCCATTCACTGTCTGAACTCGCCTGATTCGAGTTTGCGTGTAATTGACACGCCGGTTCAGCCGGGCCCTAGCATGGGGACCGCCAAACTCAACCCGTGACAGGAGCCATCGTGGGACTACGCCTTCGTCCTCTGGAATCGTCGTTCTACGACCTGTTCGCCGAGTCTGCGTCGCACCTCGTCGACGGTGCGGCACTTCTGGCCCAGATTCTCGACGCAGAAGCCGACCGGGAAGCCATCGCCGAGAAGATGCGCGAGGCCGAGCACCAGGCCGATGAGACGACGCACCGGATCGTCAAGCAGGTGAACAGCACGTTCATCACGCCCTTCGACCGTGAAGACATCTACGCGCTGGCCAGCAGCCTCGACGACGTCATGGACTACATGGACGAGACGGTTGACCTCATCCTGCTCTACGGCGTGGATGCACTCCCCACCGAGTTCGCCGGCCAAGTGGACGTCCTCCAGCGGGGCGTGCAGCTGACTGCCGAGACAATGCCGCGTTTGCGCAGCATGAAGAATCTCGAGGAGTACTGGATCGAGATCAACCGCCTTGAAAACCAGGGCGACCGCTCGTACCGCCGGATCCTGGCTGATCTCTTCAGCGGCAACTACAAGACGATGGAAGTCCTCAAGCTCAAGGACATCGTCAATGCGCTCGAGAAGGCCATCGACGCACTGGAGTCGGTGGCGAACACCGTGGAGCAGATCGCCGTCAAGGAGTCCTGAGTGGACGTCGTTCTTGCGTTGCTGATCGCGACGGTCTGCATCGCGCTGTTCTTTGACTACACCAACGGCTTTCATGACGCGGCCAACGCCATTGCGACCTCGGTGTCAACGCAGGCGCTGACGCCGCGGGTAGCCCTGGTGCTTGCGGCGCTGATGAACTTCGCCGGGTCATTCCTAGGCGTCAAGGTCGCCAAGACCATCGCCGACATCCTCGCTGGCTTCGACGACATCGTCACACCGGCGCATGCGCTCGTCGTCGTGATGTCGGCATTGGTTGGAGCCATCATCTGGAACCTCCTCACCTGGTACTTCGGTCTGCCGTCGTCCTCGTCCCATGCACTCATTGGCGGCCTGGTTGGCGTCGGCGTTGCGGCAGGAGTGGCCGTCGACTGGCACAAGGTTGTCGAGAAGGTCGCCATCCCGATGGTGGTCAGCCCATTGCTCGGCTTCTGCGGTGCCTTCCTCGTCATGACGACGATCATGTGGCTGTTCCGCCGAGCCCGGCCTCAGCCGGTGAACCGCGGATTCCGCCTAGCCCAGGTCGTGTCGGCCGCGATGCTTTCCCTGGGCCATGGCCTCCAGGACGCTCAGAAGACCATGGGCATCATTGTCCTTGCGCTTTTCGCAGCGGGACGCCTGCCCCACACCGATCATGTGCCCTGGTACGTGGTCGTCGGTGCCGCGACGGCCATCTCGCTGGGCACCTTGTCTGGCGGCCTGCGCATCATGCGGACGATGGGTCGCCGCATCGTCGCCCTGACACCGCCCGCCGGCTTCGCAGCCGAGCTGACGGCGTCCTTCGTGCTCTACTTCATGGCTATCGGACAAGGAGCACCGGTCTCGACCACGCACACGATGGCTACATCGGTGATGGGTGCGGGCGCCTCGCGCAAGTTCCGCGCCGTCCGTTGGGGGGTCGCGCGAACCATCGTGACGGCCTGGGTCATCACATTGCCGATGGCGGGGCTGTTCGGCGCGCTGTCGTACGCGGCCATGCACTTCGTGTTGGAGTCGTGACCGCAGTTGGGCTACCTCCCGCGCTGACTTGGCGCGCGGGATTCCGGTGCGCCGACGCCGCCGACGGGCGTTGCGAGGTACTCGCCGGGACGGCCTCGCGTGCGGACCGGTTCATTCTGGTCGAGTTCCCGACGCCCTGGCCGCACAAGGCGCTGGACGCATTCTCGGACGACCTGAGTTCCGCGCTCGCGGCGGCCGTCGAGGCCACGTCCGCGAAACTGCTGCTGATCCGTCGATCGGGAGAGAGATCCCCCGCGCAGCGGCGGTGGGCGGTCTATGACGTGAAGCAGCGCCGCTCGCTTTGGGGAGACTGGTCGACGGAGGCGGAGCTCGGCGCGCTCATCGACGCGGCTGGGTCGGCGCCGTCGACGCACTGGTCAGTCGATCCGGTCGTGCTGGTGTGCACCCACGCGCGCCACGATGCCTGCTGCGGCGTGCGCGGCCGCCCGGTTGCTGCTGCCCTGTCCGAGACTCATCGGGACCTGGTGTGGGAGTGCAGCCACGTCGGCGGGCACCGGTTCGCGGCCAATCTGGTGTTCCCGCTGGACGGGACGTACTACGGCCGCGTCGAGTCCGAAGCTGTCACCGACATCGTGGACGCCCACCTCGAGAAGTCGAAGATCTCCGCCGAGCACGTGCGCGGGTTCAGCTGGATGGCGCCCGCGGCGCAGGCCGTCGCCGTCGAAGCGCACCAGCGCTGGGGTCCCGCCGGCGCGGACGACGTGGAAACTGCGTCGGTTGTGCCGATCGGTCCCGATCGATGGCGGGTGGAGCTCGCCGGGCGTAACGCTCTGCCCGCATCGATCATCGCCGAGGTCGAGCGGCTGACGGGTCCCGAGGCGCCGCTGTCATGCCTCGCCGACCCCACATCGACTGAGGCGTTCGTGATCCGCGCCCTTGAAGCAAGCCGTTAACGCGTTCGGCATCAAACTCTTACGTGAGCACTCTGGCCTACTGATGAGTACCCCCGTAGCGTCGGGGGTGAGCCGATCAGAGGGGGTGCGATGCATGGAAGAGTCGTCGTTCGAGATGGACAGCGGCCAAGTTCGCACGCTGGCGAAGGGGTATCCGAGCCGCCATCAAGAGATGCCACACGCGCATCCCGACACGGACTTCACCTACCTGAGCAAGCCAGCCGGCGCTGAATTCCGGGACCACTGCTGGGACGAGTGCGGTCACTGACCGCTGACTGACAACAGAAACCCGCGGCCCCCCGATGGGAGCCGCGGGTTTCTGCTGTGGGACGGTCAGCCGAAGCGGCCCTGGATGTAGGCCTCGGTCCGCTCGTCGCTCGGGTTCTGGAAGATGCTCGTGGTCAGGTCGTACTCGACCAGTCGCCCTGTGCGCTCATTCGTGATCACGTCCACGTCGGCGGTGAAGAACGCGGTGCGGTCGGCGATGCGAGCCGCCTGCTGCATGTTGTGCGTGACGATGATGATCGAGTAGTTCTCGCGGAGCTCGGTCATCAGGTCTTCGATGCGGGAGGTGGCAATGGGGTCGAGTGCGGAGCACGGCTCGTCCATCAAGATGACCTCCGGTTCCACCGCGATCGTCCTGGCGATGCAGAGGCGTTGCTGCTGTCCACCGGAGAGCCCATAGGCGCTCTGCTTGAGCTTGTCGCGGACCTCGAACCACAGGGCTGCGCGTCGCAGTGCATGCTCCACGTGGTCGTCCATGTTGTCGACCTTCATGCCGGTGACTCGTGGCCCGTAAGCGATGTTGTCGTAAATCGACTTCGGGAACGGGTTGGGCTTTTGGAAGACCATGCCGATGCGGCGCCGGACCTCGATGGGGTCGACATCCTTGTCGTAGATCGACTTGGAATGGAAGGTGATCGAGCCGTCCACACGCGCGTGCGGAATGAGATCGTTCATCCGATTGAGTGCCCTCAGGAGCGTGGACTTGCCGCACCCGGACGGCCCGATGAGGGCGGTGATCTCGTTCTTTGCGAAGGCCATGGTGACGTCGGTGACGGCTCGGAAGTCGCCGTAGTAGACGTTGACGTCCGAGCACTCCATCACCACCGGGCTCGGGTATGCCGGCAGCGTCCTTGGGTGGTCGAGGCTGGCTGTCATCGTGGGCACTAGTCCGCTGTCTCCATTGTGGACAGACGACGTTGCCGAGTCCTTGGTTGTGAATGTAGCCATGGTCACCACCGACTTTGGTATCGATTGCGGATGAGAATTGCGACGGCGTTCATCATCAGCAGCAGCGCCAGCATCAGGATGATGGCTGCCGATGCGACGTGCTGGAAGGCTTCCTGCGGTTGGGACGCCCAGTTGTAGATCTGGATGGGCAGCGTCGTGAACCCGGACATGAGCCCGTTCGGGTCGTAGCTGACGAACACGAGTCCGCCTAGAAGCAGCAACGGCGCCGCTTCGCCCAATGCCCGTGACAGCGCGAGGATCGAGCCGGTGGCGATTCCCGGAATCGCGGCGGGCAGGGTCTGGCGCCACACGGTGGTGAGCGGGGTCGCGCCCAACGCGAGCGAACCGTGCCTGATCTCCTGCGGGACCGCACGGACGGATTCGCGGGTGGCAATGATGATCACCGGAAGGATCAGCAGTGCCAAGGCGATTGCGCCGCTCAAGACGATCCGCCGTTCCATGCCGATCGCCAAGGCGAAGCCGGCGGTCAGCATGCCGTAGACGATGGCAGGGACCGCGGCGAGGTTGGAGATGTTGGTCTCGATCAGCTTGTTGTACCAGCGCTCCGCATCGGCGAACTCCTCCAGGTAGAGGCCGGCCGCAATGCCGAGTGGGATGGCCAGGACGGCAGTGGTGCTGATGACCCAGATCGAGCCGAGAATCGCGGCGCGAGCGCCGGCTTGCTCAGGGAAGACCTGGCTGCTGTAGTTCAGCAGCAGGTTCGAATCGAGTCGGCTCTGGCCGTCGATGAACGCATCGACGAGCAGGATGGTCAGGGAAAGCACAGCGACTGCCAGTGCGAGCCAGAGGGCGACGAGAAACGCGATGGAGCCGGGACTGCGGTCGCTGTGCCCCGAAGCCTTCAGGTTCGGCGGTGCCACTGCGGTCGCGATCGGGATCATCAGTAGACCTCCCGAATCCGGCGGACGAACGAGGCGGCGATCAGGTTGATGACCAAGGTGATCATGAACAGCAGCAGGCCCACGGCAAACAGAGTGTTGAAGGTGAGGGTCCCAGGTGTGCTTTCGCCGGTGGCTGTCTGCGCGATGAACCCGGTCATGGTCTGGCCGGCGTCCCGCGGGTCCGTCACGACCTGCGCACGCGTGCCGGCGGCCAGCGCGACGATCATGGTTTCGCCAACAGCCCGGGAGAGCGCGAGCACGATGGAGGCTGTGATCCCGGAGATCGCGGCCGGGTAGACCACGCGCAAGGTCGTGCGCATCTTGTTTGCGCCCAATGCCAACGAGCCGTGGCGAAGTCCGGAGGGAACGGCGCTCATGGCGTCTTCCGAGATCGACGCCACGGTGGGCACGATCATGATGCCGAGTACGAGCCCGGCGGCCAGAACGCTGAACGTCCCGATCTCGATCCCGAAGATGCTGCGCAACAGCACCGGCGCTACGAAGAACAGGGCGAAGTAGCCGTAGACGACCGAAGGAATGCCGGCCAGGACCTCCAGGACGGGTTTGAGCACTCGCCGGGTCCGATCCGAAGCGTATTCGCTGAGGTACGTCGCGGCGGCCAGGCCAAGGGGCACCGCGATGGCGAGCCCGATCGCCGTAGTCCAGAGGGTGCCCGTGACAAGCGGCACGACGCCGAAGGAAGCGTCAGCAAAGGTCGGCGCCCATCGGGTGCCCGCGAGGAAGTCCAGGGGCCGGACCTCGCGGAAGAAGTCCAGCGACGGGATGAGCAGTGCAAAGAAGATCCCGATGGTCACGAGGACTGACAGGCCGGCCGAGCCGGCCAAGGCTGTCATCGCGACCTTCTCGCCCCACCGACCAGATGACGACGAGAGGTCAACGGTCACGGGGGCAGGCTCAGGGGGACCCGTCGTCACCGACGGACCCCCCTGAGCAATTACTGATCCGGACAAGCTCAGCCAGCCAGTCCTGCCGCAGCCTTCTCCAACTCTGCGCGCTGATCATCGTTCAACGTGATGAACCTTGCGGCCTCGGAGACCTTCTGATCGTTCTTGACGTAGAAGTCAACGAAAGCTGCAACCTGCGGCTTGTCCTTGTAGGACGCGTTGTTCACATAGATGAACAGCGGCCGAGCCAGCGGCGTGTAGGTTCCGTCGGCGGCCGTTTCGGCGCTCGGCGCGACACAGCCTTCGCCGCTGTCGACCTGGACAGCCTTGAGCTGGCCGGCGTTCTCCTCGAAGTAGGTGAACCCGAAGTAGCCGAGCGCGTTCTTCGAGCCCGCGACGCCCTTGACGAGCACGTTGTCGTCTTCAGAAGCGTTGTAGTCCGAGCGGCTCGCGCCTTCTTCGCCGTTGATCTCATCGGTGAAGTAGTCGAACGTTCCCGAATCGGTGCCCGGTCCGTAGAGGTCGAGCTTGTCGGCTGGGAGGTCGGCCCTTACCTGCTTCCAGGTCGTGACCTTGCCTTCTG